>NZ_JAVWUP010000006.1:0-10906 GCF_036667095.1 Gordonibacter sp.
TCGGATGCCTGCTTTCCTCTTGCTTCGCCATGCTGCCGTCCACGCCGACCCTTCTCCCTTTCGTCGTTTCTTCCGGGGGTTTACAGGGCGTGGGGAGGTTTTCCGTGGGGAACGGCGCTCCCCCCTGTTTGGAGGCGCACGGTGCCGACCTGAGGGGGCAAGTCGTTGATCTGGCCAGACTTCCCTCGCGTTGTTCGTTGGCAGTGCGTTTTCCTCTTCCATAGACTTTTTGCTGGATTCGTGTTGGATTTACGCTTTGTCTCTGCGCGGGTTTTGACGGTTGGTTTGTTGGGTTTCGGCCTCGGTTTCGACGGTTGCATGTGGGGTGCGCTGACGGTGGATCGGCAAGGTTGCGGCGGCATACTGGAGGCCAAGGATTCCCAGGATGCGGAGGCGACGATGAGGCGAAAAAAGACGGCAGTGGTGGGCATTGCGTGCGGCGTTTTGTGTGCGGCATGTGTGTTCGCCTATCTGCAAAGCGTGCGTGGCGAGGCGGAGTCGGCGCGCGCAGAAGCCCTTTCCCGCTATGGAGGCGAGCAGATAGAGGTGTGCGTTGCCAGGAGGGATATCTCCGCTGGCGAAAAGGTGGAGGCGGGAGCTCTCGAGACGAAGCTTTGGGTGGCCGATCTGCTTCCGGCGGATGCGGCACGGTCTGCCGACGAGGTGGTCGGGCGGACGGCGACGTCGTCGGTTCTGGCTGGCGAGGTGGTTTCTCTTGCCCGGTTCGGCGAGGTGGCGACGACAATCGACGTTCCCGAAGGCTCGGTGGCTTTGAGTGTGCCCGCGAAGACGGTGCAGGCAGTGGGCGGGGCGCTGGTGCCTGGTGCGAGAGTTGATATGTACGCCTCCGGCGACACGACGACTTCGGCGATCGTGCGTGATGTGCTAGTGCTGGCTACCAGTGCTGGTGGCGCTGACGGCAGCAGGAGCACGTCCGATGTGGCTTGGGTTACGGTTGCGCTCGCACCCGAGCTCGTGCAAGAGGTCATCGCCGCCTCGCATAGGGCCGAGCTGTATTTTGCGCTGCCCTCGTCGGCAGGGTCTGCAACTGGTGGGGCGCCTTCCAAAAGCGAAGAGACCGGTGCGGGAGGTGGTCTGCAATGACGCCATTCATCGCACTGTGCGCCGATACCGAGAGCATCCGTCGTCCGGACCTTATCGGGCTGGCGGGTGAGAGCCTTGCTTCTCAGGAATGGCTGCGTCTGTTCGCGACAGCAGAGGAGGCCCGACGCTTTCTGCGCAACGACCACCGCATCGTGGAAGCATGGGTAGCGGGATGCGACGACCTGGAACCCATCAACCTAGCGGCTACGCTGAAGCGCGATCGTTCCGATCTTCGCGTGTGCTTGCTCGCGTTTCAGGGAACGGGTTCGCTGATGAGCCGGGCCAGTGCGGCAAAGATCGATGCATCGCTGACGCGCCTAGCGTTCGCCGAGCGCTACGCCGACATGAAGCGGCGCTCGATCGTCGAAGCGGGCGAGGTATCGGCTGGGCCGCACGCCCAACATGCCACGCAGGTAGGGGCTGGCGGGGGCGCGTTTGCGGGCCATCTTTCGGCGGCGAAGGAGGGCGCGTTTGCGGGTGCCTCTTCTCCATCCTCCGCGCCGTTGTCCCGACCGCAAGGCTCTCCGATGTCCCGAGCAGAGCATCCGGGCGTGGCGGCGCATCACCCGGCATTCGTCCTGCCGGTGGTCAGCGGCAGCGGCGGGGCGGGGAAGAGCACGGTGGCAGCACTGTCTGCCCTGTTCGCGCAAGGATTGGGATACAAGACCCTGCTGCTGGATTTTGATTTGCAGTTTGGGGATATGCGCGAAATGACGGGTTGCACCGAGGCTCTTTCCGTAGACGAGGCGATCGTTGCGCCCGAGCGGCTGGCGCGGCTGGCTCCCGATGGCTTGCTGCCAGCGGTACTGGCAGCGCCTCGGCGCCTCGAAAATGCCGAAGCGGTGGTGTCGGGTGCGGGGTGCCTGCTTGATGATCTTCAGGGTCGCTTCGATGTGATTGTCGCCAATACGGGTGCGGCTTGGGCGGAGCACCATGTCCTGCTGCTCGAGCGTTGCTCGAAGGCCCTGTTTCTGGTGGATCAGCGTCCCTCATCGTTGCGCGCCTGTCGCCATGCACTCGACCTCTGCGCACGGTGCGGTATTGCGACGGGGCCGTTCCTGTTCGCTGCGAACCGCTGCTCGAAGGGCGCGCTGCTCAGCTCGATCGACGTTTCGTGTGCCTTGAAGGGTGCGGCTGCGGTGGAGTTGCGCGACGGGGGCCGCGAGGTGGAAGAGCTGATGGGTGCGGGCCAGCCCCTCGACCTCATCTCGGCAAAGAACGACCTGTGCACGAGCTTGGAGCACGTGTTGGTCGATATCCTGCCGAGCTGCGAGGGGCGGACCCTGCGCATGGCGCAAGCGCAGGCGCGGGCGGGGAAGTTGGAGCGCCGGTTCGGCCGCGGCCGTCGTCGGGGGAGGAAGGACGAGACATGTCTTTGTTAGAGCGGGTTCGGCAAGCAGGAAACGATGTGCCGCCGGACGGCGCTGCTGGAATCGAGCCGGGGTTTGACCGGTTGAGGGAGCAGGTGCAGCTGCTGGTGTCGGTTGACGAGGTTGCAGCCCTGCAAGCTGAGAACCCCGAGCGTGCCCGCAACGAGGTGCGAAGTGCCTGTCGGCGCGTGTTCGGACGCATGGAATGGTCGCGCTTGTCGGCCGAGCGTCGTAGGTATCTTGAGTCTGAGCTGATCGATGCAATATTCGGCTTCGGTCCGCTCGAGGCGCTGCTTGCCGATGATGCCGTTACCGAGATCATGGTGAATGGCCCAAAGAAGGTGTTCTTCGAGCGGGACGGCCGACTGTGCCGCAGCGCTCAGGAATTTGCCGACGACGGGCAGCTCCGTGCGTTGATCGATCGTGTGCTGGGGCCCCTGGGCCGCCGTATCGACGAGTCGTCGCCCATGGTGAACGCCCGCCTTCCTCAGGGCCATCGCGTGCATGCCATTATTCCGCCGTTGGCGCTGGATGGGCCGGTGCTCACTATCCGGAAATTTACGAAGCAGGTCATGACGCTCGAGGACATGGTTGCGAAAGGATCGTTCGACCAGGCGATGATGTGGTTTCTCACCTGGGCTGTGCGGGCGCGCAAGAGCGTTGCCGTTTCGGGAGGGACGGGTTCGGGAAAGACGACGCTTCTAAATGCGCTTTCATGCGTCATCCCGCCCGAGGAGCGCATCATCACGATCGAAGATTCGGCTGAGCTGCGTTTTTTGGAGCACCCGCACGTCGTGCGCCTGGAAGCGCGGCCGCGCAACGCAGAGGGATGCGGCGAGGTGACTATTCGCGACTTGGTAACGAACGCATTGCGCATGCGTCCCGACCGCATCGTCGTGGGCGAATGCCGAGGGGCCGAGGCGCTGGATATGCTGCAGGCCATGAACACCGGGCATGACGGGTCGCTTACCACGTTGCATGCGAACTCGCCCGAAGAGTCGATCGCGCGCCTGACAACTCTGGTGCGCTACGGTGCCGACCTGCCGGTGGATGTTATCGAGGCGAACATTGCCAGCGCTATTGACGTGGTGGTGCAGACGGCGCGCTCGCTGGACGGGTCGAGGCGCGTTTCCGAGGTGGTGGCCTTTTCCTACGATCGCGAGAAGCGCCATTGTGCGGTAGAGCACCTGTTCGAGCGCGGCGAGGGAGATCGTCGCGGCCACTGGTTCAGTGCACCTTCGTGGGTGGCAGGCCTTGCCTCTCGCGGCAGTGCGACTGAGAAGGAGGTGGAAGCGTGGATGCGAGCATGTTGTTTGGCGGCATGAGCGTTATGTTGGCTTTTGTTTCGACGGCATTGCTGGTCAGGAGCTTGTCTGCTGTCACGCGCGGCACGCGAGATGCCGCCGCCGCTGTTCAGGGCGGCGCGGGCGGCGGAACGGGATGGCTGGCATGGCGGCTGCGCAATGGATTTGCGCCGGTTGTGCCTTTGGCGGAGGCGCTTTTGAGGATCGCGCGCGTGAGGCGGTTCGCCAGCGAGGCCGTGCGGCTGCTCGCAGAGCGCCGCTACCTCGCGACGGAGCGCTCGCTTGCTTCGGTCGCCTTGGTGGGCTGTGTGGCTCTTGCCCTTGCAGCTGGCCTGGTGACGCAGAGTGCGGTGGCTGCGACGGCGGTGGTGGCGTGCGCGGTGGCGGTGGCGGCGGTGCTGGTGAGTTCCGCATGCGACCGGCGTCGCGACGCGATGCGCGAGGCGGTGCCCGAGGTGCTGCGGTCGCTTTCGGCGTGCTTTGGGGCGGGGCTGACACTGTCCCAGACCTTTTCCCAGGTTGCAGGTGAGGTTCGCGGCCCCCTGCGCACTTCGTTCGCCCATGCGGCCCATGTGCTCGATACGGGCGGCGCCGCTCAGGAAGCATTGACGGCGCTCAAGGCCGATGCCGGGGCTTCGGAGCTTGCGTTCGTGGCCGTTGCCTTGGATGTGCAGCACCAGGCGGGCGGTAGCTTGAGGCAAGTGTTGGACGCGGCGCGCGATTCGGTCGAAGGGGAGCTGGCGCTCAGGCGCTCGCTCAAGGTGCAAACAGCGCAGGCTCGGTTGTCGGCGCGGGTGGTAAGCATTATGCCTTTTGCGTTGGTGGCGATTTTCTCGCTGGTGAGCAGTGATTTCCTTACGCCGTTTTTTGCGAGCCCCGCAGGGTACGCGCTGCTTGCGGTGGCGTTGGGCATGCAGGCGGCGGGAGTCTTCCTGGTGCGGCGCGTGCTGGCTGCGGGAGCCGGGTCATGAACGGCGGCGTCGCCGTTGTCGAGGTGCTCTCGTGCCTGTCGGCCGGTGCAGCCGGGTGGTGCGCCACTTGTCTTTGGCTTGAGCGTAGGGCTACCTTCTTGCAGCGTCGCATACTGCGCCAAAGCGCAGGGGTCGAAGGCGGATTACCATTGGGCTCGTCTTCGCAGGGCGCTGCCGATATGGTCGTGAGATATGCGACTGGGCTGAGCAGGCGCTTGGCTTTCGGAGTTGCCCGCCCGCTCTCATTTGGTAGCGCGGTCCGCCTTTCACGCGGGGGGCGGAAGCGGAGAAGTGCCTGGTTTGCTGCGCATGCACTGAAGGCGGGTCTTGCATCCGACGTGAGCCCGGAGGGGTTTCGCGAGGCGGGCGTGCGCTTGGCGCTTGCGTTTGCCGCAGTCGGGGGCCTGGTAGGCGCGGTGCTCTCCAACGAGCTTGCGGTGCTGCTGGGGTTGCTCGGGCTGGTTGTTGGCATCCTTGCGCCTCGGTGGGCCGTACGGGCTATCGAGGTCGGGCGCACGGCGGAGGTGGAACGCCACCTGTCTGAGATGCTGGAGGTGGTGGCGCTGGGGTTGCGCAGCGGCCTGTCGTTCGACCGCAGTTTCGAGTTGTATGCGCAGCATTTCTCCTCGACGCTCGCCAACTCCTGCGCTTCGGCCTCGCGGCGCTGGTCGTTGGGACTGGCGACGCGAGATGAGGCGCTGCGAGATTTGGCAGCTTCGTACGGATCGGACCAGTTGACGCGTGTTGTGGAGAACATCGTACGTTCGTTGCGGTTCGGATCGTCGCTGGCCGAAGGGCTGGAGGCGGCGGCGGGCGAGGCGCGTGCCGAGCACCGTGCGCATATGGAGGAACGAGTAGCGAAGGCCCCGGTGAAAATGATGATGCCGACGGGTGCGCTTATCTTGCCCGCCATGCTGCTGCTGGTGCTGGGGCCGGTGCTGCTCGACCTTGCGGGCGGGTTTTAACCGGTGCGTACGGCTTGATGCCAGTCTCTCTTATTGGATAGGGAAGGGAAGAAGTATGAACGGTTTGAAGGTGACCAAGGTTCGGGAGTGCGCTCTGCGGGGCTGCTGCTACATGGCGTGTTGGCCGTCTCGCATGAGGGCCGGGCTGCGCGACGAGCGAGGCCAGGGCACGACCGAGTATGCCATTCTCGTAGGCGTGTTGGTGGTGATCGCTATTTTGGCCATTGCAGTGTTCCGGCCCAAGCTGCAGGAACTTTGGGATGCCATTGCCAGCGGCATCAACGGGCTGTGAGGAGCGTGTACGGGGACGCCGCGCAGGCGGAAGCGCGCGATCCGCTTGCTGGTTCGAAGCGGGCCGTTTGCCGTGTGGCTCCGGCGGCGGTTCTGGCTGGCTGCGTGCGTTTGCCGACGGCGATGGCTCGATGTCACGTGCGTCGTAGGATCGGGTTGCCTCTTGGGGAACGCGGCCAGGGGACGGTGGAGTTCGCGCTGGTGACGGCAGGGCTTCTGACGGTGATCGTCGCTTGCGGGGCGCTCTGGCGTGTTTTCGAAGGAGGTCTTTTCGTGGAGCATGCTCTTATGGCGGCCTCGCATCACGTGCAAGGTGCCGCGCCTGGCTCCATTGCGGACGTGTTCTTGTACTGACGAGGGTTCAAGAGGAAAGGAGGAATGCGATGAGCAGGTACGAAGCGAAGTCAAGCAGCTGTAAGCGGGTGCTGCGACCCTTATGGACGTTGAGACGCGACGAATGCGGCCAGGCCACTGTCGAGGCAGCTGCGGTCATCCCGGTGCTGTTTGTCGCGCTGCTCCTGCTGGTGCAGCCGGGCATTTTGCTGTACGACCGCATGGTCATGCAGGCGGCTGCGGCGGAGGGTTGCCGGCTGCTTGCGACCAAGACCGACACGTTGGGCGATATGGACGGTTCGTGCGAGGCGTTCATCCGGCATCGCTTGAGCGCGATACCGCCCCATGACAGCTTCCATCTCCATCGTGGCGGATGCAGCTGGAAAATTGCCCTGGAGGGAAACGAGGCATCCCAGACGGTGCGCGTGACCATAGGAAACGACGTGCGCCCCTTGCCCCTATTGGATGCAGCCGCCGTATTGCTGGGAATGACCGACGCTGCCGGGAACCTGCATCTGGAAGTGTCGGCCTCTCTGCCGACGCAGCCTGCATGGATCGACGGCGCCGAGGCTGGCAGGGATCCTTCAGCGTGGATAGGGGCGTGGTTGTCGTGAGATTGCTGCGGTTGCGGTATTGCAGGCACCATCCTCGCTCCCTGTTCAAGGATGAGGAAGGGTTTACCACGGCAGGGGTGGCGCTCGCGCTGCTCATCACCTTGTCGCTTATATTTACGTCAGGCCAGGTGTACCGGGTGGGCTCGGCATCGGCCGATGTGCAGAATGTGGCCGATGCGACGGCGTTGGCTGCCCAAAACGAAGTTGCCGAGTTCATGATCGTCGTGCGGGCCTGCGATGCGGTTGTGCTCTCGCTCTCCCTGACCGGCATTGTCGCGACGGGCTTGGGCGTGGCTGCGCTGTGTACGCCGGCCACGGCTGCGGCCTCCGAGACGCTCCTCAAGGCAGGCCGTGAGGTTATGCGTGCGCGCGACGCGTTTGCGGACAAGGCTGCTGCGGGGTTGAACCATCTGCAGAAGGCCTTGCCCTTCCTGGCGGCGGCCAGCGCGGCGAGCATTGCCTCGGCGAATGGTGGCGGTCCGATGGGTGCCGCCTATCTAGGCCTTGCCGTCCTCGTGCCAGCCGATGGCGATGAGATCGCAGTCGATGCCGTCGAAGGAGTGCACGATCTGGCCGACGACATCGACCAGGAGGCCAACGACATCAAGCAGGCTGCTGCTGACGCTGAGAGGGCCGCTCAGGAGGTAAATGAGTGGAAGGAACGTGCATTTCGAAGGGACTGCGGCGACGACCCGTCGTACTGCATGTTCGAGCGCGCCCACGCGCTCGCAGGGCTTGGCGGGTCGGACAACCCGCGCTATGCGAGTGTCGATGCCTGGTCGTTTTCCGTTGCGCTCGACCGTGCTCGTACGTACTACGCCCATCGCTTGGCCGAGGAGGCACCTCAAGGGTCGTCGGTCGAGGAGCAGGCGCGCTCTGCCTTGCGCGAGCGTTTCTATGCTTTCGCATCCTCCGAAGTGGCGCGTGGGTACGTGCGAGAGACGGCAGGGAGTTTCGACGCGCTGTTTCCCCACCTGCCCAAGAACACAGAGCAGATGCGGGCGACTGCGCTGTACACCGAGGGGGTCTACCCGATTTCGATCAGCGGCGACGGTTCGGTCATGCATGCGTGGGAAGGCTGTCCGGAAGCTTCGGGGGCAGCGGGGCGGGGGTCTATCGCGCAGATGGAGCAAGGCGGATTCCCTCGCTGTGCGCAGTGCGGGTTCTCGGCGGCAAGCATGGGCAAGGTGGCCGCAGCATCCACGTCGATCGAAAATGGGTTCGAGTATCACTATGAGGCAGTTGCCCAGGCTGCCGATGCCTACCAGAAGGCACGTGCGGAACTCGACCCTCTTACGTCTGAGGTGAAGGGGAAGGCGGGAGGCTTGTTCGACCGTTGCTTGGATATGCTGCGGAAGGTGGGCGGCAAGCGCATTGACGCGGCGCCTCCTGGGCGGTTCGGGGTGGTGGCTTTCGTGGTGAACACGAAGGCAGCCGCCGCCTCGACTGGTTTCGCCAGCGGCTACGTACGAGAGGCGGGGTCGCTGGGCGCCCGGGCAGCTGTATCGGCTGCGACGCTGGTGGCCGAGCCGTCCGACGAGGGGAAGAACGTGCTCTCTTCGTTGCTTGACGGTTTAGAGGGAAGCGGCGGGGCGATGAGCGGGGCTTTGGGCATCGTGCTTGACTGCTGGTCGGGCCTGCTTCGGGCCTACCTCGATGGCCAGCAGGCTGTCGAGGGCTCGATCGAGCGGGCGCTGGGTGCGCTGCCGCTTGCCAGTGCGAGCGGGTTGGGTACGTGGGCTGCCTCAGCACTGGAGAAAGCGGTCGGTGCGTTGGGGCTCCAGCCCGCAAAGCTCGATGCGCTCAAGCCGGTTGTGGTTAATTCCGCGCATGTTGCGGGTGCCGACGGAGGGTCGTTCTCCACCCGTTTCCTGGCAGTCAAGGCACGCGCGATAGCGACGCCGCTCTCCTCGACCGACCTGTTCTCGTCCGTCGTGACGTCGGCTGAGGCTGCGGCGCTCGATAGCATCGCGGGCCTCGGCGGAACCATCGAGATCGCTTCGATCAGGTTGTTCGGGGACGAGGGCCCCTCCATACCCATCACTATCGTGCTGCCCCAAGCTGCTCAAGATGCGGCGGCTGGCCTTATAAGCGATATCGCTGACGGAGTGAGGGCGCTGTACGCGCAGGTTACGGGGGTGAGGACGTGGGAATGAGCACGAAAAGAGATGCTCGGTGCCGGGTGCTTGGCTTGCGGGGCGCATCTGCTCGGGCAGGCGGCCAGATGACGGTCGAGCTTGCCGTGGTGTTCCCCGTGCTTTTGGTGGTGGCGGTAGTGGCGGTGAACGCCTTGCTGTTCTTTTCGGAGTGCGCAGGGTTCGACCGCGTGGCGCGCGATGCGGTGCGCGTGCATGCGACGTCGCCGGCTTACGGTCAGGGCCTCGAGCAAAGCCGCGCTCTTGTTGCCGCCACGATAGAGCAGGCCTTCGACCGTCCCTTTGTGGATGCGCGCGTTGCTGTCGAGGGCGCGAAGGGCGGATGCGTGCGCTTCACTGCAACGCTCGAGTTCTCGCCGACGTTGTTCGGGATGGGCATGAGGTCGTCGGTGCTGGGCGTGGCCCTTCCGCACCTCGAGCACTCTGTGTCGATGACGGTGGACCCGTACAAGCCGGGAGTGCTGTTATGAGCGCCGCGGCGCGAAGAGGCCTGACCGCCGCCCTCGCCCTGGGGATGCTGCTGGCTGGCGCGCTGGTCGTCGATGCGGTGTTGGCGCAATCCCGTCCAGGTATTTTTGCCGAAGCGGCAGGCACTTTCGTCTCCCCGCCGGTTCGCGACGGACCTTCTGCGGAGGCACCGAGGTTCGAAGAGGACGTTGCTTCGGAAAGCGGAGGCGGGGAACGGGGGGAATCTGCCGTATCGAATACCTTGAGCAGCGGGGCCCTCGGGCTTCCCGAAGGTTTTGAGAACGAGGTTCTGCCGGTAGGGCAGCTCTCCGATCTGCGGGTGAACGATACGGGCACAGTGGTCGGGTTCTCTCTGCCAGCCGAGCCGGTTGACGCATTCGGTCTTCTTGCCCAGAGCCTGTCGGATCGTGGGTGGAGAGCGGTGCCCGCAGGAGGGGGGTCCAGCGGGACATTCGTGAAGGAAGAGGGCCGTTTCATCTGGCTTTATATTGCCTGCGTTCGGGTGGGTGATACGACAAGCGTTGTCGTGCAGTGCGCAACGACGCAAAGAAAGGATTGAGCATGGGTGGAAAACCAAAGGAACACGACGATCGTCTGGAGATGCGTACTGCACTGACTTTGGCGACGAAGGCGGGTCGCCGGACGTTGGGTTTGCTGCTGAGCGGATCGAGCGACAAGGCGCTGCTGCTCGTACCGTGCAGCGACGTGCATACCGCAGGTATGCGCCATGCCATCGACGTAGCATTCGTGGATCGGACGGGAGCGGTGGTCGAATCCCATCGGTCGGTCGGGCCGTTCCGCAGGCTGAGAAATGGAAAAGCAGTTGCGGTGGTCGAGCGGTTCTCATCGTGCGGCGAGGCGTGGTTTTGCGTCGGCGACCAGGTAATGCTTTCCGGCAGGGAAGGAGCGAGGCGATGAAAGCCTGTCCTGTGTGCCATGCGCGCACCTTTGACGATGCCGAAGTGTGCTACGGCTGCATGCACCGCTACGAAGGCGATGCGATGTGCGGCCGCGCTGCTGTCGGCGATGGTGCCCGGGAGCCCGATGGTGTCTTTGGCGCGCGTGATCTGGCTCGGCCAGTGCCGCCGCTCTCCGAGAAGCCCGTGGCACCTGAGTATCCTGCCGCGTTTGGACAGGAGATACCGTTCGGGCATATGGCGACACCAGCCCAGTCGGTAGGGCGTGGAAGGTCGGAGGAGCCTGCGAAGCCGACGGAGCCCGGACGTGCCGTACCGGCTGAAAACTGCCCTTCTCAGGGAGAAAAGGTCGCATCCTTGGGGTATGCAGGAAGACATGTTGCGGTTCCGGACGGAGACGTCAGCGGGAGCTC
>NZ_JAVWUP010000006.1:11006-25909 GCF_036667095.1 Gordonibacter sp.
TGGGGTATGCAGGAAGACATGTTGCGGTTCCGGACGGAGACGTCAGCGGGAGCTCTTTGCGAGCCGGGGCAGGAGATAAGAGGGGTGGCATGTCGCAGGAGTGTGTGCCACAGGAGTGCGTGTCACAGGAGCGTGTACAGCAGGGGTACACGCCACAGGGGTGCACGCCGCAAAGAGTGTCTGAGCAGGGTAGGAGGGTCGTGCAGCACGCGAGTCGCTCTGCTGGAGATGCCGCTTTCGACGGGGCAGGCTGGGTTGTTCGGTTCGAGCCGCCGGGATACGAGCCGAGTGCTGTTCGGCTGCCCTCTCCTGGCTCTTCGTGCCAATCGGGTGCCTTTGAGGGCATCGATGGTTCGGTACCTCGGATCGTGTTGGAAGGTACGGCGCAATCGCTGCCTCTGACGATCGGTATCGGTCCGACGTTTGGAGGAGGCGGTCGAGGCAGAAGCCTGCAGGCGGGATGCTCCGGCACGGTGGCAAAACACCGTGCCGAGCGAGATAGCTCCAGTCGAGAGGCAAGAGCATGATGCCTGCCTTTGCAGCTTTGGCCGTGGCCTGCCTCGGGATAGTGGCGGGATGGCTTGTCGTTCCGTGGGCGAGCAACGTGCTGCTCGGGCGTGCCTGTCGGCGTGCGGATTCGTGGTGGGACGACTCGTTGCGGGGGTATGCGGAATTCAAGAGGGCTCATGCGGGCAGCGAACCGGATGGCCGTGCTTCGGGGCTTGAGGGCGCGTTGGGAATATGGCGAGACGATGCGGCTGCCTCGGCTCTTTCGGGCTCGCTTACGGACGAGCGCCTTCGGGCGATGGGCGAAGCGGGGTTCGAGGTGGAAGGCCTGCCTTCGGCGGGGACCGACGAGGAACGTTCCCGTCGCTTTTCCGTCCAGGCGGGACGCGGCCAACGACTGCTCTGCGCAGTGCTCCTAGGAGCCTCCTTCTGTGCAGCCGCGTTCTTTGCGCCCAATATCGGCGCGGCTGCTGCGCTGTGCATGTGCGTCGGAGCTATGGCTGTCGCCCTTGTCTGCGATCTGCGTGCACGCACGATTCCGCTTGAGGCGTGTGCTGTGCTTCTGTTGGCGGGGGTGCTGTTTCAGGCGTTCGCTGCGGGGTTGGAAGGGGTGCTGTGTGGCGTTCTAGCCGCCCTCGCTCTAGGAGGCGCGGCGGTTGGTGCGAACCGCATGCTGCGTACGCGGTTTCCTGGCGGCGCGATCGGGCGCGGGGACGTGCGCTGCATGGGTGCGTTGGCGGTAGCCACAGGATCGGGAGCGATGTGCGGTTTCGCTGCCTGCTACGCGCTTGCCGGGCTTGCGGCGGTGCTTGGATGTGCGGCGAAGCGGATTGCGTGGAACGATGGCGTGCCTATGGCCCCGTTCCTTGCGGCGTGGCTTGCGGCCGGTGCGGCGACTGTCCTGGGCGCATCGTGAGACGGTGCTGCTTTGCTGGCTGCAAAGGTACGTCTGCAGTCCGGAAGGACTCGGGCAGCACTAAGAATATTTTATGTATGAGGGAGCTTGGATAGTCAAGGAAAGAGCGAAGAAAGCGAAGGAAAGGAACGATGAACATGAAGAACAAAGGTGCTGGAAGAAACGACATGAGCAAAGTGCGCGCGCTGATCGTGCGCGGGGAAGAAGGAGGCGGCTCGGAGATCGTGCAGACGGTGATTGTGCTGGGCTTCGCGGTCGGGCTTGGCGCGGCGCTCATGCTGCTGCAAGGCAACATCCAGACGGCTATCACGACGGCGGGGAGCAACATAATCGACCTGTTCTCCAAGGTTACTTCCGGTGCGGCCAAGTAACCGCCTGCTCCGCCGGCGCGCGGCGCGCTTCTCCCTGTTCCCCAGCGAGCGAGGGGGGAGCGTGGTGGTTGCTGCCGTGGCGCTGCCCTTGTTGCTGACATTTCTGCTTGCCCTTCTCGATATAGGGCGGGTCGTGTTCTTGGCGGCGGAAACCGATACTGCAGCTCATGCCGTGCGCTGCTTGGTAGAGGCGCAGGCGGAATCTGCCTCTCGTCCGGGTGATCTGGACAGATCAGCGAGGGAGGCTTCTCCCTCGCTGGGGGGAGAAGGCTTGGAGCTGGATATTGTGGCGAGTGTTGGGGAGGTCGAGCGCCGGGAGTACGGCCATAAGCTTTTCGATGGGAAAGAGCGTGCGTTTTTCGAGCGCTCGGCGCAGGTTTCGACGCGTCCTTTGGAGGTGACGGTCTCGGTTCGGGGTTATTACCTGACGCCGGTCGGCGCGCTGATCGCTCAAGCGAGCGGAGTGCCGGACGCCTCGTTTTCTTGCAAAGCGCACGTTCGAGGACTGGTCGACGAGACGATCGAAGGAGGTGCCTGGTGAACCGATGCGAGCGGGGGAGCGAGGTGGTGCAGGCGGTTGTCGCGGTGCCGTTGGTGCTGCTGGTGGTATTTGCTGTGGTGCAGATGGGCGGCATGATGCTCTCGACGCATCGGCTGTCTGCCGATCTGGTACGCGCCTGCCGGCAGATGGACACTGCGGGTCTTCTGCTTGCCGGGGACAAGGAGGCGTATCTCAAAAGCGAACTGCTTGGCCCCGCGTCGCAGCTGCAGCCCGAACGCCTGCGCGTCGAGCATGTCGAGTTCAAACTCGATCAGAGAGAAGGGTCGGAGAACGTGCCGGGCACCACGGAGGCTTCGCCCTCAGGGGGCCGCTCGTCTTCTATCGGGCAACGCACAAGTATCGCAAAGGTGTCGTTCGATGTGGTCTACGAGATGCCGTCGTTGATGGCGTTTCCCGGATTGTCGGGGCAGGCGGTCTCGCGGCACCTTGCGTGCACGCGGGTCGAGGGCCGGGTGGTGGAAGTAGAGGTGAATGAGCTATGACCAGGGTGGTCTTGCACTTGCGCCAGCACGCGGGATGGCATGCTGGCAGGGAAGAGCGCGGCACGATAGCCCCGCTGGTTGTCATGTCGGCCCTTCTTCTGCTCGCGGTGCTCGCCTTTGCCGTCGACCAGGGCATTGCGTGTGCCGTGAAGGTGCGGCAGGAGAACGCGCTCGATGCGGCCCGCGATGCCTGCATGGCTCCTTCATTTGCTCTTGTCGCCAAAAACGAAGGCAATCCGGGTCATGTTGTCGCTTGCCGGTTCGTACAGGTGCTACGTGAAGAGGGAGTCGAGGGATCGGTATCCGTGTGGTTCTACGAGGCTCCGAGGGAAGATGTACCTCCTTCCCGCCGAATCTGGGGCATAGGGGTGCAGGTCCAGGAGGCTTCCCCCACGATATTTAGCCAGGGCTTCGGTATAGCCTCGCTGCCTGTTGCGTCGAAGCGGGTTGTCGTGGCCGAGCCGTTTGCCGACGAGGTTACCTGGCGGCCGGATATCGATAGCGGTAACGGACGCTACGAGTGGGATGCCGCTGGGACGGTGGAAGCACCGACGTTTTTCGGCTTTGTCGAATTGAGCGAGTTTCCCGACGAGGTGGAAGATGCCGTGAGTACGGCTGTTTCGGCGGTGACGAGCGGGCAGAAGAGGAAAGAGAGGGCATGATCATGCAGCAAAGAAGAGGCAGCGGCGCGTCGTCGGGATATGCCAGTCGTGAAACCGTCGATCAGATAGCCTCCGACAGTGAAGGTGCCGGTTCCCGTCGCGTCCGAGCCGATGTCGGACAGGCGGTCCGCGAGCCGCGCGACAGCCAGAATCCCCGTCGCATTAAACGTCTGGCGGCTGTCGCGGCGACCTCGGTTGCCGTGGCGCTCGTGTCCGCAGCCTACGGGACATGGGCGGCGCTCTCGGCGCAGGCTGCTGTGGAGGCTTCTCAAGCCGATGCCCAGCCGACGCTGGTGGCCAAGAGTGATATCCAGGCAGGCGAGGAACTCAAGTCGTCGTCGCTTGAGGTGCGCATGGTGCCGCGCAGCCTGCGCATCGCGAGTGCCCTTCAGGGGGAGGTGCCTGCAGAGGGCGAATCGGTCGTCGGAAAGAGGGCGCTGGTGGCTCTGCCAGCTGGCTCGCAGCTTACGCCCTCGACGGTAGCCGGGGCTGCCGGTGGCGACCGCCTTGCTGCGTCGCTCGGTGCCGGCATGCAGGCGGTGACGGTGGGGGTGGATGCGGAATCGGGGCTTGCCGGGCAGCTGCGTCCGTCGGACCGCGTGCGGGTAGTAGCTTTGGAGGGGTCGGCGTCGAACGAGACCTATCTTGCCACGATCTGCGACAGCGCCCGGATTATGTCGCTTGATGCAGGCCAGTCGGGAGGTAGCGGGGGCTATGCCTCGGTTACTTTGGAAGTGACCCCTTCTCAAGCCGACGCCGTGCGGACTGCCCAGTACGCGGGAAAGGTCAGCTTCGTGCTGGTATCCGTGCTTGATGATCCGCTGGCCCAGGCCGATCCTCACTTGGGCGAGAGCGCGTCAGGTGAGGAGGACGTCGATGGATAAGGCGATCGAACGTGCGCTGAAGACCGCTGTGCGGGAAGAGGTTTCCGTCAAATTGGGAGAAGGCATTTCCGGGCCCGAGATGGTGAAGTCCCTTGTTGCCCTGGCGGTGAAGGAGCTGGGGTACGAATTCGGAATTCCGCTTGTCGTCCACGAGGCCGAGATCCTGACGCGTGCGATTATCGACGACTTCCTGTACTACGGTCCGCTTCAGCCTCTGCTTGAAGACGGGTCTGTCACCGAGGTTATGGTAAACGGCGGCGGGGTGGATCTAACGGCTTCGAGCCGCCCCTATCTGCCGCCCGTCGTCTACATCGAGAGAGCAGGCAGGCTGGAGCATCGTCCCGATATCGTGTTCGACGACGCGGAGCATCTGCGCCGTATCATCGACAAGATAGCCGAGCAAGCCGGCGTGCGCTGTGACGATGCGCATGCTATGGGATGCGCCATGCTGCCGGGAGGCAGGGTGCGGGCAACCTTCGTTGTGCCTCCGCTTGCCCCCGACGGCCCGGCTCTCAATCTGCGCCTGTTCAAGGCAGACTTGCTCACTATGGACGACTTGGTCCAAGCAGGGGCCCTTTCGTTCCCGATGGCAGACTTTCTGCGCTCGGCGGTAGCGGCGCGCTGCCCGATCGTCATTTCGGGAGGGACGGGTTCGGGCAAGACCACCTTGCTGAATGCGCTCTCGGGGTATATCCCCGCAAGCGAGCGCATCATCACGCTTGAGGACACGCCCGAGCTGAGGCTGCTCTCTCCGCATACCGAGCGCATGCAGACGCGCGAGGCTAACACGGAGGGCGAGGGTGCCGTGGGCATGCGCGAGCTGGTAGCGCTTGCGCTTCGGCGTCGTCCGGACCGGATCATTGTGGGGGAATGCCGCGGTGCCGAGGCTTACGACATGCTCCAAGCCATGCAGACGGATCACCCTGGATCGATGACGACGGTGCATGCGAACGATCCTGGCAACGCTATCAGCCGCTTGCGCACCATGGTGGGCTATGCCGACGGCGATTTGAGCCGCGAGGTGATCATGCAGCAGATCGCCGAATCGCTGCGGGGCGGTCTGATCGTGCATGTTGAGCGTTTGCAGGACGGCCGCCGAAAGGTTACCAGCATCGTCGCCGTCGATCCGCTACCCGAGGGAGGGACGGTCATTCCGCGCGCCGAGCTGTTCTCCTTCGAAGTCGAGGGCATCGACGAGGGCGGTGGAGTTGTGGGTTTGTGGCGTGCGTGCAACATACAACCCCAGTATATCAAAGAGCGTACGCGTGCGGCTGGAGTCTGGTACGACCCCGAGTGGTTCTTTTCGTAAAGGAGTGCGGTTATGGTCTATCTGGTCATATCGACGGCCATCGTGGTCGTATGCATGTTTCTCTGTGCCGAGGTGCTCGCACACGTCAGGGCAGACCGATTGGCGCAGCGCAGTAGGATTGTGACAGGTATCGGGGCGGATGCCGTACGCGTTTCGCCTGACAAGGATGCGCGGGCCTCGGTTGGCAGAGGTGCGGGGCTTTCGTGGGAGGCGGCACGCTCGCCTATGAAAAGGCGCGATACCCCGCTTGCACGGAGGCTCCGCGCAAGCGGTATCGATATCGATCCTGCTCTCTGGGTGGGTGCCGTCGTCGGTTTCGACCTGTTGTTTGCCGTGTTCTCCGTCGTGGCGAGTGGGACCCCTTTGCTCGGCGTTGTTGGTGCAGCGGTCGTTCTTGTTGCTCTGCACTTGTTCGTGAAGCGCAGGACGCGGAAACGTGCCGAATTGTTCGATGTGCAGCTTGCCCAGGCGCTTCCTCGCATTGCGGCCAGCGTACGCGGCGCCCTTACGCTCGAGCGCGCCCTGCGCGTTGCCGTTATCCATATGGAGGACCCCCTGCGCGAAGAGTTTGCGCGTGTGCTGTCCGATGCGGCCTGCGGCATGCCGCTGCATGAAGCCCTGTCCGCAATGGCCGCTCGTACGCAGAGCGACGACGTGAGAACGCTCGCGAATGCGACGAAGGTGCGCCATGGCAGCGGCGGCAGCGTTTCCGCTGTGCTGTCGATGATATCAAGTCGTGTGGACGCACGGCTCAAGGCGGCACGCGAGCTCAAAGTGGAGATTGCCGGTACGCGTATGGCCAAGTGGTTCGTTGCGGCAGCCATGCCCATCCTCTTCCTGATCATGTACGTGACCAATGCAGGTTTTGCCCGCTTCTATGTAGAGGAGCCCCTGGGATGGACGGTTCTTGGCGTGGCGGCGGTTATGGAGGTGGCGGGACTTCTCGCGTCGCACGGTATCACGTCCGTTGGCCGGCCATGATGGCGCTCGTAGTCTTGCTGGCCCTCGGAGGTGCCGGAGGATTCGCTCTCTACGAGTTCCTGGTGAAGAGGTACGCTCCGCCACGTGTCGGGCGAGGGGGAGTGCGTGCGGGTTTGTCACGAACGGAGAAGCCTGGCAGCGAAGCGCCTTCCACCCGAGGGGAAGGCGGCTTAGACGCGGTAGAGGCACGGGGGTCCTCGGTTCTTGCGATGCTCGTCTCTGCGGCGGGCCGCATCGAACGTGTGTTGCCGATGACCCGCTCGGATGGCGAGACGTATCGGGCTTTGCTTGCCCGAGCCGGTTGGTCCCTCGAGCCCGAGACTTGGCGTGGAGTACGTGTCGTCTGTGCGGCCTTCTTCGGTTTGCTTGCAGGTCTTTCGATAGCTGGGGCGGGCGGGGAGCCATTTTCTGCGGGCGCTTTGGTGGCTGTCGCCTCTGCGGTGGGATGGACGGCGCCTCGGGCGGTGCTCGCGCGTGCGGTTGTGATGCGCCGGCGTGCGATAGAAGCCCAGCTTCCTGATGCCATGGAACTTTTGGGCATTGCGATAGCGGCGGGGTCTCCGGTAGAGCAATGCTTTCGCGAGGTGGCGCAAAACGTCGGCCAACCGCTTGCCGGAGAATTTGAAGCAGTCGACCGGGAGGTGAACCTGCTCGGTCATTCGCGGGACCAGGCGCTCGGCCATCTCGCGCAGCGTTGCGCAAGCCGTGACGTATCGGCTTTCGTCACCCAGCTTGCCCTCGCCGTCAACCAAGGTTCGTCGATAGCCGAAAGCCTCTCTGCCCAGGCGGCATTGGCGCGGCAGACGGCCCAGGCGGCGCTGCTCGAACGCATTCGGAAGATGCCGACGAAGTTGGATGTGGTGCTGTCCTTTTGCTTTCTTCCGCCGACGATAGCGCTGGTCGTCGTCCCCACGGTGGCAGACCTTCTGAAGTTCCTCAACGATACGCTGCAGTAAGGAGTTTGCTATGAGAGAATGCCCAGGCGAGCTTCGTGCGAAGCAAACGCAGCAAAAGTGCATCATGGGGCGGCGGACGTTCCTTGGTTTGGGTGGTGCAGCTGCCTTGATGGCCTTGCTGGGCCCACGGGTCGCTTGGGGCGGTGTGGGCGGCGGTCCGTGGGGCGCTTATGGGGACACGGCGTTGCCGGGGGCCCATTTCGGCTATGATGCGGGCTGGTCGTATTCCTACGACGACTGCGTGTGGCTTTCGGCATCGTGCAACTGCACGGTCGGGCGTATGACGGAGCTGTTCATGGAGGTGAGCGTGGATGCCTATGTTGCCTGCGGCGGCATCTGGTATCCCACGTGGTCGCCGGATATGCCCGACACGCCGACGTACGCCTATATTCGCGATGACCCGGGCATCTGGCTTGCCTCGGCTTACTGGATTATCGACACGACATATGACCATGACTACTACGTGCGTATGACCGGCGCTTCTCTGCGCGTTGCGCGCCGGGCGGAAGATTGGCGGTGCTGGTGCGGGGCGGACATTAAAGGGCTTGGCGGTAATGCCCCCGGTACTCATTCTGTTGCCGAGGCTCCCCAGCAAGTTCCCCATCACGTCCTGGTGCACGATCGTTGGTGGCAGGGAAGGGTGGTCACCCTGCAGCCGCGGGCTGCCGAGCATCTTTTCGCGGGCGTTCCCGGCGCGGCGGTCGGCAACGGGTCGAATGTGGCGGCATGGTCGGCCTCGCAGATGACGGATCAGCATTGGATAGTGTTGGAAAGCGCGTGGGGACGCAGCCGTCTCGTTTCCGTGCGCACGGGCCTGTCGCCCTTGGTTCTGGACGTTACCGGCGGCGTGTGGGACGACGGGGCGAACATGCAACTATGGGCCGATGCCGGCGTGTCGGCCCAATCGCACTGGCTTCATGACCGGGGGAACGGCTACCACCTGATCGTGCCCGAATGCTCGGGTTGCGGGGTCGATCTCTACGCAGGAGGGCAGGCGGACGGGACGAACGTCGTCCAATGGAACTGCTATAACAGCTGGGATAACGCAAATCAGCAGTGGAAGCTGTCGGAGCCGCTTTTCCACGAGCGCGATGTGGGGGCGATGGTCGTTTCCGGAGACCCGGAACCTGGCGGCGTGCTTTTGCCGGCCGATCCTGGCAAAACCTGTATTCCCGGCAACTACCCGAATACGTCGGGCATGTGCTATCGCTATATCTGGTATCGCGGGACGGAAGAGGAGCCGCTTCTCGAGATTGTCCAGCCGGAAAGCGAGCAGGCGGGCTATGCGGTGGTCGAAGCCGACGCGGGCTTCTACCTGACTTGCATCGTGAAGGCGTATACGAGTTTTGCCGAGGTGCCGTACCGGGGCGAGGTTGTGGCTCCTTCGGTGCTGGTGCGCTCATCGAAGGCGAGGGTAAGCTTTTTTGCGGACGGCGAGAGAGAGCCGTGTTTTCAGGTGGACGCAGATCGCCACCAGCCGTTTTACATCCCGCCCCAGGCGAAGGAGGCCGCAGTCAAACCCTATTGCGCCGGTTTGGACGGCTGGTATCAAGACCGAGAGTGTGTGGTTCTTTTTAGGGACGGGGACCTCGTCGAGGACGACCTCGACCTGTTCGCACGCAATCGGGTGACGCTCGACTACGCGATGGCTGACAGATCGTGCCTCGTCGCGCCCGTGCACGATTTCTTCCTTGATGAGGCGCTCTCGGTGTCTGCGCCGGCAGTGTCGGAGATGCTCCCGGCTTCGGAGATGCGGTTCTGCGGCGATCGCGTGACGTTCGCGCGTGGCCCCAGCGTCTGGTTCGATGATATGGGGCGTACGCGTGAAGCCTCCTGTGCTGCAGGGGCCTATGCCGACGCTGCTGCATCTGGTCCGCTTATGCGCTCGGCGCGCCTCACGCGCAACACGACAGCCTATCTGCTCTGGAGTACCCCGGCATACGACGGCATTGCCCTGTCATAAAACTAACTCTTGAGTAATATTTACGTTAGAGTTATATTAGAAGGGAAGGAAGGTATGCCGCCAAAACCATTCGAGATATATCGACAGCTACGAAAAGAGGGTTGGCGTGACGAAGGATGCAAAGGCTCGCACTGCAAGCTGAAGAAAGGCGATAAAACGATCGTTCTGCCCCTTCATCGCGCAGAGATTAAAAAAGGCTTGTGGGAGCGCATTCGCAAAGATGCCGGATGGCGCAGCTAGGGATAGGCTGGGCAAGGAGGTTTCGTATGTATTACGTGTATCCGGCTCTTTTCACGGAGGATGTCTCGGGTGGCTATAACGTTCAGTTCGTTGATTTCGAGAACGGCTATACCTGTGGTGACGACATAGCTGATGCTGCCGTGATGGCATCTGAGGTGCTCTGGCTGCTTATCGACGACTATCTTCAGCTGGACAAGCCCCTGCCGAAGCCGACCTATGCGAAGCCGGATGAAGGAATGCTCGTCGCGATTTCGATAGAGGTCGACACCGAGCGGGGCATGCTTACGACGCGGATGGCAGCTGGCATGTTGGGCGTGAGCACTGCCCGCGTTCGGCAGATGATCGGCACGGGACAGCTTGCCGCCAAGAAGAAGGGACGCGACAACTACGTGTACCTTTGGAGCGTGAAAGAGCGCCTTGCCAACCCGCGCTCTGCCGGGCGACCTCGCTCGAAGGACGTCGTAGCTGACAAGGTGGAAGCCTGAGCGGTTGTCCTGCTCGCCCATGTGGGGCGAGCAGGACAGTCCGATAAAGCGCCGATTAAGGGGTCACGCGATGCCGGGGTTGGGCGAGTTGCCTGTTGGTGGGTTTTCCGCAGCAGAGCAGCCTGTCCCCGTTAGCGTTCTCCCAAAGGGCTTCCCCGCTATACCGCCAGTGTGCTTGCGGCGGCGTTGCCGCCTGCATCGGCGCTCTTCAAGTGCAGGCGCCCTGCGGCAAGCGCCACGGCGAACAGGGCCACGGCGAACAGGGCCACGATGCCGAGGTTGCCCAGGATAGGCGCCATGGTTTCGAGCGTGACGTCAGTCAGGTGGATGGCTTGCCCCACGGCATCGTTGTACCAGTACGTGGGGATGAAATGCGAGAACGTCTGCACCTCGGGAGGAAGCAGCTCGATGCTGATCCACGCTCCGCCCAGAAACGACATCACCATACCTAAGATGTTGCCGACGGCATTCGCCACCATCTCGCTTGCACCCAACTGCCCCAGCAGAAAGCCGAGCGACAGCGGTACCAGCGAGAACACGAAAGCGCTGAAAAGGACCAGCGCCATGGCTGACGAGGGCACGCTTTCCAAGGTGTAGCCGAACGCCACCAGGCCGATACCGCAGGCAACAGCCCATACCGCCACCGTAACCAGCAGGCAGGCCGCCGCTTTCTGCAACCCCAGCTGCAAGCTGCTCATGGGTGCTACCAGGTTGCGCCGTCTCACCTCGGTGCGGTTGAACGCGCTCATGAGCAGGCCAACGCATACGACGATGGCCGCCGTCATGGTGTAGGTGCCCCACTGCAGGTAGAATGCGAAACGGTCGGCGGGGATGGCCCCGTTGGGTGTCTGCACCGTCTCGATAGCTGTCTTCTCGCTTGCGGCGGAGTCCGCGCGGGAGAGCACGCTTGTGGCCGAGGCGTCCGGCTCGAGAGCAGCTGCGGCGCGAACGAGGCCCACATACTGGTTCACTTGCTCGTCTACCAGCTGCCCGCCCATCGTCCCGAAACTGAACGTCGATTCCAGCACGGGTTGGTCGCTTCCCGTATGCGCGGCCTCCATAAACGCGCTGCCATATCCTTCGGGAACGACCAGCAGGTAGCGTACGAGTCCGGTGGCTACGGCATCCTGCATGGCGAACGAATCGTCTGCGACCTTGACCTGTTCGGCATTCTCATCAAGAAACGCGGTCAAGCTGCGGGAGAGTTCGCTTTGGTCGCGGTCGATGACGGCGAACGGAACTTTCGTGGCACTGAAGCTTTCCTCGGTTGACCCGGTGTTGATGCTCGAGGCGATGAACACGCCCATGCTGCTGAGAAACAGTACATATACCAATACATAGACGGGATGGCTAAAAACGACGCGCAGGGCGCACTTAAAGGCTTGCATAGCGCTGCCTCCTTATGAACAGGGACGATATCGCAAACAATGCGGCGGTCATGACCAGCAGGATGCCGAGCTTTCCGGCATACGGTGCGAGCGAATCGTAGTAGTACAAGCTGTAGAACGCATCAGCCACTACTTTGGCAGGGTTCAGGGTGGCAAGCACCGGAAACGAGCGCGCTATGTCGTCGGCCAGCTCCATGCAGGGCTCGCCGTAGAGTCCCGCGAACAAGGACAGCAGACACGTGGCAGCGGTGATCAAGCCTATTTTCACGTGCATGGTCACCTTGGGAAGCGAGCCTAAAAACGTACCGAACGCCGTAGTGAACAGTGCCGCAACGCCCAAAGCTACGATGCAGGCACCTTCGCGTCCGGCGAAGTCGACGTTCACGACGAAGCGCATGTACGAAAACGCCACCACTAAACACCCGAACACGATAACCCAGCTTGCCGACAGGGTGGCAGCAAGCGTCTTACCGCGGCTTACCGCGCCGATAGCACGTCGGGCACCCAGCGCCGAGAGGTTCGGCTGCGTCTTGCAGATGGCAATGAGGCCAATCTGCGAGCAGAACAGGCAAGCCATGCCCAAGAGCGCATAGTAATAACGCACCGATTGGACAGGAGCGGAAAAGGTAAGCGATACCTGTTCGGTAGCACTTTCGCGCGAAAGTGCTTCTTCCACAGCCGTGGGATTGGATAGCGCCATAGGGTTGTCCTCGGCGATGCGCTCCAGCAAATCGGTATTGCGCAGGTACGTGTCCGTGATAGTGTTGAGAATGGTGCGGTTGATCTGCTCTACGCCCAACCCTTCGGACATCGCTGCTACCGAGAGCAGGGGTGTTCCTTGCGCATCGATTGATAGAATGCCCGCTACCTCGTTGTTTTCCAGCGCCTTTTTAGCTTCGCTCATCGTGGCGAACGCGCGCACGTCGAGCAGTTGGTCGTCTCCTGGTTCGGCTAGTGCATTGAGGGTGTTCGCAAACTGCGCGGCTTTATCGTAGTTGCCGTCCTCCACTACGGCGGTGGGTACGGGCTCGAACGCGGTTGCGTCGTCAAGGTTCGCAAACATGAACAAGAACATGGTCGAAAGCAGAATAGGCAATCCAAGTGCCCAGATGAACAGCTCTCTGTTGCGCACCAGCATCGCGAGGGTGCCTTTGAATACGTTCCACATGGCGCCTCCCTAGTCCCGCAGCTCTTTGCCGGTGATTTCCAGGAACACGTCGTTGAGCGTCGGCGGCTCGGCGTAGATACGCCCTGTTGCCACGCCGTGTGTCGCCAGTGCACCCAGCACGTCGGCCACATTGTGCATGCCGTTGCCGCAACGTGCCTCCAGGGTGGTGCCGTCGAATGCCGCATCGATGACGGTGGGCAGGGCGTGCAACGTTGCCAATACCGCGTCGTCGACGGCATCCACTTCGATACGGATGCGCTCTCCCGTGCCTATCATGGCCTTCAGCTCGTCGTTCGTGCCGGTTGCCAGCGCATGCCCCTGGTCCATGATCATGATGCGCGTGCAGATCTCCTCGACCTCCTCCATGTAATGGCTGGTGTAGACCACTGTGGAGCCCTGCTCGTTCAAGCGCTGGATGCCTTCGAGGATGGCGTTGCGGCTCTGCGGGTCCACCGCTACCGTCGGCTCGTCAAAGAAGATCAGTTCGGGCTTGTGCGCGATGCCGCAGGCGATGTTCAAGCGGCGCAGCAGGCCGCCGGAAAGCTTGCGGGGACGAAACTTGGTGTAATCCTCCAAGCCAACGAAGGCGATGGCTTCTTCCACCAGATCGGCGCGTTTCATCTTGTCGTTTACGTACAGCGCGCAGAAGTAGTCGATGTTCTGGCGTACGGTCAGCTCCTCGAACACGGCTACGTTCTGGGGCACGATGCCGATCTTGCGCTTCAGGTCGTAGCGCGCAGGCCCCATGTTCTCGCCGAACAGGCGAATGGTGCCTTTGTCGTAGGTGAGCAGTTGCAGCATGCAGTTGATGGCGGTGGTTTTGCCCGAACCGTTCGGGCCCAGCAGGCCGAACACCTCGCCCGGTGCGATATTGAGGCTGAAATGATCCAGCGCGATCATGTCGCCGTAGCGCTTTACCAGGTTGTCGACGGCGATGATGTCTTTCATGGGTGGTCCTCTCTCGTGGATGCGGCGGTACGCCAAATGTCCGGCTTATCCGTCGCGAAACATCATTGCGCTCACGCTGCTTCTGCACCAGTGAGCAGCGTCATCGGTTGCCTGCGAGGGGGTGACAAATGTCACGAATTCGGCGAAGCTGCACTTGCCGTTGTTCGCACGCAGGGCGCGACCTGCTACCATAGGCACGGTGGAAAGAGTAATCGACAAGGCCATCGTAGCGGTGTGCTGTCTGGCATGTCTGGCTGTGCTGCCGTGGGAAGCGGGGCTATTGGTGGCGCTGCTCTGCGCCGTCGCTGCGACAGCGTTCGCAGAGCTGCCGGGCAAGCGGATTGCCTTGATTCCCGGCTTGGCGTATGCGGCGGTCGCTTTGGCGTTGCCGGCGTTTTCTCCGTTCCTTCCGGTGGTGGCTTACGACCTGTTCCGCAACGAGCATCCGCTGGTGCGTTGGTGCTGGACGCTGCCGGTACTTGCGGCTCTCGTGCGTCTGCCGGTCTTCGCTGCGATTATCGTGGTGCTTGCATGCGTGGTGTCTTGCCTGCTGTCGTTTCGCACGCGTCGTTCGATGGTGGAGCAGGCGGCATACCGTCGTTTGCACGACGACGTGCGCGAAGCGTCGCTCGCCCTTGAGGAGAAGAACCGCGGCCTGCGCGAGAAGCAGGATCTGGAGGTGCATTTGGCCACGCTGGCCGAGCGGGATCGCATCGCCCGCGAGATCCACGACAACGTGGGTCATCTGCTCACGCGCTCTATCATGCAGGTGGAGGCGTTGCAGGTGGTCCATCGCGACGACGAGCAGGTGAAAACCGAGCTTGCCCAGGTAGGTGCTACCTTGCATGAGGCCATGAGCACCGTGCGCGCCAGTGTCCACAACCTGCACGACGATGCCTTCGATCTGAGGACGCAAATCGAGGAGGCCGCTGCCGCTTGCGTGTCTTTGACGGTCGACATCGATTACCGTACGGGCGACTTGCCGACTGACGTGGGCTACAGCTTCATTGCCATGATACGCGAGGCGTTGTCGAATGCGGCGAAGCACGGCAACGCAAGTCGCGTGTCCGTATCCGTCACC
>NZ_JAVWUP010000006.1:26009-46410 GCF_036667095.1 Gordonibacter sp.
CGTCACCATTCCTAAAGGGGAGCAGCTATGAGCGAGCCGAGAGCGTCCGAGCGCAAAGGGCAGGATGGCGTGGGAGTGCCTGCCGTTGAGGTGTCTGTTGCCCGGGCATCTGCTGCAACAGGGCGGGTCATCCGCGTATGCATCGTTGACGACGATCCGTTCGTCACGACATCGCTGACTACGATCCTCACGGCGCAGCCCGACATCCAGGTAGAAGGCGAGGGGCACGACGGCAACGAGGCGGTAAGCCTTTACGAGCGCGTGCGTCCCGACGTGCTGCTCATGGACATCCAGATGCCGGGTGCCGATGGTCTGGCTGCGGCCGAGCGCATCCTCGCCGATCACGACGACGCGCGCATTGTGTTTCTGACCACGTTTTCCGACGACGAGTACATCGTGCGGGCCTTGCGCCTCGGCGCAAAAGGCTATCTGATCAAGCAGGAGGTAGCTACGATAGCTCCTGCGCTGCGCACGGTGATGATGGGCCAGAGCGTGCTGGGCCAGGAAGTGCTGGACCGCGTCGATGCTCTTATGAGCAGGCAAAGCGCCGTTTCGCCGCGGCCGGTCGGCGAGTCGGATTTCTCGGCAGGGGAAGAGGCATTCGCCGTGCTTTCCGAGCGCGAACATGCGGTGGTGGAGCTGGTGGCCGAGGGCTTGGACAACAAAGAGATCGCCGCCACGCTCTACATCAGCGAAGGTACCGTGCGCAACCACATCAGCGTCATCCTGCAGAAGCTAGCTTTGAAGAACCGCACGCAGCTGGCAATTTCATACTACCGTGCCCGAGGGGCTTGAGGGGGTCTACAGTTGGCTGTAGTCGTTCTGGCTTGAGGGTACCCCAGGGGAGTTAGCGAAACTGCTTGCGACAGTTGCCGATGAACCGTAGGCGATAAGGTCCTGTTCGTGCCCGGTAGGCTTGATATAGCTACTGAAGACCGCAATATACAGTTGTTTTTGTGCCCTCATATACTCCATAGAGTAGCGATGTTTCCGGACCGTTTCCCAAAATCTCATGCAAGGGTTCAGACGCTATGCTATAGTGTGATCTGTAAATGTTACTAAAAATATACCATTAAAGGAGCCTGTTATGGCACACGCGAGCAACTTGAAGGTTTCCGGCATCGACGTCAGCATCTCGTATGCCAGCGAAAGCGATCAGCCCGTCACGGAGCACGAGGTCGAAGCCTATATCTCCCGTGCTCACGATCAGCGTCCCGCGCAGAAGTTGACCGCCCTGAAGCTGCAGGTTGAAGGCGAGGATGTGGGTATCAGCTACTCCTTCGAGCCGATGCCGTTCGACCGCATCCGCCGTATTACGGGATACCTCGTCGGCACCATGGATCGCTGGAACAACGCCAAGACCTCGGAGGAGGCCGACCGCGTCAAGCATGGCATCGCGCGCGAGGATCGCAACACTACCTGCGCCTAACGGCAGGTGCAGCGACAGCTGTTGGCGATGCTGCCCATACCGCCATCATCACTGCTTGTGTGAGCGGAATCTATTGTGAGTCGTTTATCTTGCGTGGCGCTAGATTGCTGGGTCAGGTACCCTGCTCGGAGCCGACGTTCGCGCGGCTGTTGGGCGAGGGAAGCGTGATCGTCGGCTTGGTGAGGCCCCATTTCGGGTCGCGCTTGGGAGAGATCGAAGCCGGTGTTGTGCGGGATGGGGCCGTACGTGAGCGCGTGGCGGGGAGGCTCTCGAAGATGCGGGGTTTGAGGTGACTGGCGTGGTCGAGTTGTCCATCATAGGGCCGGAGGGTAACGTGGAGTATTTGGTGCTCGCCGTGTACAGAGGTGTGGCGCGCTAACACTCTGTTTTGTTTTGCGGTGACGCTCGTTCTTGATTATTGCTGATCGAACAAAACGAGCAGGTCTTCTTTGTTGCGCGTCTGGGTTTTCTGGTAGATATGGCGCAGGTGCGTTTTTACGGTGTTCTTCGAGATGAACAGCGATTCCGCCACATAGTCGAGACGGTGCCCCGTCACCCAAAGCTCAAGGATCTCCGATTCTCGTGACGTGAGCCTAGATACCGACGTTATCCGCTCAATCTTACGCTTGAGGATGGTTTCCGCATCGATGCATACTTCTTTGGGCGGGGTGTTCGTGGCGAAGAAGTACATGCTCGGCACAAGCAACAGCAGGGCCAGGATCGACAGGGCTGCGGGATCGAGCGGCACTATCATGCCGATGCTCGCACCGGTCGCTCGGCCGGCTTCCACGGCACCGAGACCGAAGCCGCACACAAGGAAAGGACTCATGCGGCTTTTCTGCGCCATATCCAGCAGCGCGAACCATAAGGCCACGTAGACGCATTGTTGAGTGGCAAGAATGATGCAGTGTTGGGCTATTTTGAGTACGTTCATCGTTGAGGAGGCATCCCCTCTGATGAATAGTCCGGAAGCGGCATAACAGATCGTCATGATGCCGATGAACACCATGAGGGCCTTCTGATAGTCGCCTTTACGCTTCGATGCCACCAGAAAAAAGACAAGGACCGCCGCCAAGGCGTTGCCGGCGATAATGGAGCCCCATGATATGAAGCCGCCCGTTTCCGCGGAGCCCGGAAGTACAGCACTCGCCGCCATGGCGAACAAAGCGCCCGCAAGGAACCTCCAAGAAGGAATCATGCTGTTCAGCTTGCGGTTAGGAAGCTCGTATGCGGGAACGAAAGGCGTGCGTTTCAAAATAACGATGAGCGCGACGGACCCGAGCGGCAGGACCTTCATCACGATTATGGACGCCATCGGAGGAAGCCACTGCAAAAGCAAGAGCAAGACGACGGCCGCGGCAAGCGACCCGGCGGTCCATTTGACGATGTCCCTCTTGTGGAGGAGCGCATAGGCCTCGCTCCACGCAAGTTCGACAAAGGGGATGATGAGAGCGGATATCAGCAGGTCGAATGCGAGGAATTCCTGCGGAATCAGTCCGAGCATGGAAAGCGGGTACCCGAAACCGAACACCAGCTGAATTGCCATGGCGGCGAAAACGAATCCGGAATGAAGGCGGACGGGGCACCGCGTTTGGTGGGCCCGGATAAGGTGGGCTATGCTTTTTTCTGCTCGATGCGCTCCGGGCTCATGGTGGCAAGGCGATGCCCCAGCAGCATGCCCTCGGTCATGCACAGCCCCAGGCTCATGCCGCTGATGGGTGTGCAGTAGTTCACGATGTAGCGGTTGCCCGAGTTGTTGCCAGCGGCGTACAGGCCCGGAATGGGGAACAGGTCGGAGTCGAGCACGCAGCCGTTGAAGTCGGTGTCAAGGCCTGCGGTTTGACAAAGGCCGACGTAGATATCCTCGGCGTTTCCGACGGCGGCGTAGAACGGGGGAGTTGCGAGTGGCTTCATGATGCGGGAATCGACGGCGAAGTCTTCGTCGGAGCCCGAAGCGGCATAGGTGTTCCATTTTTCCAGCTCGGCCAGGGCGTTGGCTTTCTGTTCATCGTTGTAGCAGCCGATTTTGTCGAGCAGCTCCTCGAAGGTGTTGGCGCAGTACACGCCTCCTTCCGTGGGCTCTTTGGCGGCGGGATCGAGCGCGGCCATCTGGGCTTTCAGGGGGTCGATGCCGTGGAACGTCACGTTGGACGTGAGGTTGATGGCTCCGTGAGCCGGCGGCATGCAGGCGATGGTGTCAAGGTATCCTGCATCGGCCACCGAGATGATGGTTCCGCGCGGCTGGCGGCTGGACTGGTAGCCCGAGCCTTCGGTTCCGCCGGCGCATTCGTTGCAGAAGCGTAGGCCGCGTTGGTTGAGCAGCATGAATCCGGGGCCCCACGGAGCGGATTCCCACGGACCCGATTGCCCGGTGTTCATGCCCGTGCGGGGCCCGGCCTCGACGTGGCCGCCCGCCCATACGCCCAGCTTGATACTGGCGCCGTCTTTGACGCCCATGCCGCCGGCCGATGCGAGCTCGATATCGCCGTAGTTCTCGGCGAGGTGGCGATACTCGTCGTTGATGTCGCGGATCATGTCGACGTTCGATGCGAAATCGCCTGCGGTGAGAACGACGCCGCGCGTGCCGGTATAGCGCACATAGCTGTTGTCTTTCTGGTTGCGGGCGACGACGGCCACCACGCGACCCTGCTCGTCTTTTTCAAGGTATTCAGCGTAGGTGTTGAAATTCCACTGGGCGCCGTTTTCGATGGCTTTTTTGCGGTGGGTGGTCATGACCACCGAACCCCACTCCCAATCGGCACCGCCGCCGGTGACAGGACGGTGCATGATGGTCGACTTGTAGAACTTGTAGCCCGACGGGTCCATGACCATGCGGCCGTCGGCGTCGGCCGAGTAGATGTTCGTGCGGTCGACGTTGTGGTAGAAGTCGGGGTCCACCGCGTCGATTTCCGCGATGCTCCAGTCCATGATCTGGCCCGAATAGTCGATGAAGTTGCGGATGAGCCGCTGGTTGCTGCGGTTGGCGTTGCGCACGAGCCAGTTGGTCATGAAGTCGGTTTTCTCGACGCGGTCGGCACCGCGCTCGAGGGCCCATGCGCTATTGATGATGGCCACTTCGCCGCCGATGTAGAAGAAGCTGTCTTCCGGCTGCGCTTCGACTACGCAGACTTTCGCCCCCTTCATGGCTGCCGAGCGTGCGGTCCACGTGCCCGCCTGGCCTCCTCCGACGATGACGATGTCGAACGTGCCGCCGTCGGTGATGGCGCTTTCTTCGACAGGCTTGGGGGCAACTCTCCAATCGGCGGCGGCTTGGCTTTGCCAACGGTGTTCGGGTGCGGTGCCATTTTCGCTGGCCGCGCCGTTTTTGCCGGAGGCTCCGCTGGCCGTCTTCGGACTGCAGCCTGCGAGCATGCCTGCCGCCGCAAGGCTCGAGACCGCCGCGCCTGCGAGGAAGTTGCGGCGAGAGATGCCGTCGTTCGTCTTATTCTCCATATTCATGACCCTTCCATTCCCCATCTTGGCCCTCCTGTGTGCCGCGTGCGGCGTTGCCAAGGTTCGTCGAGCATGATGCCCGGCAAGGCTTAACCGCGCGTCATTCCTAAGAGGTGAAATTGCTTTTGAGCAGGAAAAAAAGAAAATCACCCCTAAGGAATGACGCGTTTTTGCGCGGAGCAGGGTGCGCGCTGATCAGCTTGCATTCGTCATTGTTGTACGTTATACTAGTTGTACGTACAACAAATGGAGGTGTCCTATGGCGGACGCAATGGTAACGGCACGCATGTCGCCGGAAAAGAAAGAAGCGGGCAACCGCATGCTTGAGCAGTTGGGAACGAACGCCTCGCAAGCAGTGAATCGTCTCTATGACTATGTGCTCGAAAAGAAGGAGCTTCCGTTTTCTGAGCAGCGGGAACGACGGAAATACACCCAAGAGGAAATTGCTGAAGCGATTGCCTGGGTGGACAGCATTCCGAGATTGCCGGTGAACAATAGGTTCGCCGAAATGACTAATGCCGAAATAAAATACGAGCGGCTTAAGTCGCGGGGTTATTTCGATGATTGGGGTACTCGGTGAAATACCTGGTCGACACAAATATTATTATTGATTATTTTGCTCGCCGAAAGCAGTTTGAATATGCTGCAAAAAAGCTGCTATTGCTTGGTGCCCTCGGCGAGTTTTCCCTATGGGTGAGTTCTTCTCAGGTTACGGATATCTTCTTCATGCTGACAACGGGGCCCGATCGAATGTCCTGCGATCAAGCAAAAAGTGCTTTGCGAATCTTACGTAGGCAGGCCCGTGTCTGTTCGCTTACCGAGTCCGATGTCGATGCTGCTCTCGATTCTACGTGGAATGATTTTGAGGATGCCTGTGCCTATCAGTGTGCGCTCAGGTTGAAAGTCGATGCTATTATCACGCGCAATCAGAAAGACTTCCAGAAGTCGTCCCTTAAGGTATTCGACTGCGACCAGCTGTTTGCTTACCTGGAAGAGGAAAAAGGCCTGACGTATGAAGAAATCCCGTTTTAAAGCGGCGGAAATAGGAGCGTACAAGAGTTTATGACAGTTTTCCCTCGCCCTGAAGCCGAGTCGCCTCGAAAGGCCTCTTGCTTCACCTTTTGGAGAAGGGTTTGTTTTTTCGGATGCGACGGTGCCCCTTTTGAAGCGGGGCACCTGAGGCATGATCCCGATTTTTGGCGAGATCGCGCTTGCTTGGGGCACTTGATCAGCGGTGAAGTATACCGAGTTGTCGGTGTGTTTCATAAGTATGAATACGGCTACCCCAATATCTCAGCAAATTCCTTTTCAGCCTGTTCTTGCAGCTTGTCGTTGATGGCCACATAGGCGTCGAGGATCTTGTCGCCGGCCTCGGTGAGGGTGCTGCCGTGGGCGCCGTCGCGGTCGAGCAGCTGGATATCCAGTGCTGCCTCGGTGTTCTTTACGATGCGCCATGCCTTGCTGTAGGCCATGCCCATACTCTTTGCGGCGGCGTTCAGCGACCCGGTCTCGCGTACTCCCAGGCACAGGTTGGCGATGCCGCGTCCGAACATCGAGCCGCTGTCGGAGGCTGGATTCGTGATGGACAGCCGGATCGTCGGTCTGAGATTCCCCAGTTTGTTCATAGCTTCCGTCCCTTTCTTGGGCTGTTTAACGGGTATGGTCGTTGTCGAGATCGACTAGGAAGCGCACTGCCGCCCCTTCGATTTCGCTCGTGCCATTGTCGATGACGTCGGTAAAGCGGATAGGTAGCTCGTCGAGTTCTGCCAGTCCGCGCGGGAGGTCGTGCTTTCCGGTTTCCTGTGCGATCAGCTCGTTTAACGCGCAGCCCGTGAGAGCCGCCACGTCCTCGGGTAGCGTCGCGCCCGGTTCGATGCCGTGCAGCGCGCGGTATACGTTGTCGCCGAACTTCGCCCAATGGGCTGTGCTCACCACCAGCACGGGGTTCTCGCCGCGCAGGTTCCCAGCTGCCTGGTAGGCCACCGCTGTGTGCGGGTCCAGCAGGTAGTCGTGCTCGTCAAACACGGCTTTGATGGTGTTGAGGCACGTGGCGTTGTCCACGGAATCCGACACGAACGTCTCGCGCATGCGGGCGAATGTTTCCTCGTCTACGCGGAACGCGCGTTTTTCGCGCAGGTCGCTCATCCAGCCGGCGATGGTGGCCGCGTTGCGGCCCGACAGCTCGAACAGCTGGCGCTCCAGGTTCGACGACACGAGGATGTCCATGGAAGGCGAGGGCGTGAGTACGAATGGCCGCTCGGAAATGTCGTAGGTACCCGTATTGATGAAGTCGGTGAGCACACGGTTCTCGTTGCTGGCGCAGAAGAGCATGCCGAGCGGCACGCCCATGCGCTTGGCGTAATAGGCGGCCAAGATGTTGCCGAAGTTGCCGGTGGGTACGCATACGTCCAGTTCATCGCCCAGTCCCAGCTTGCCGTCAGCTACCAGTTGCGCGTAGGACGACACGTAGTACACGATCTGGGGCATGAGCCGCCCCCAGTTGATGGAATTAGCGCTGGAAAGCGCGATGCCGTGCTCGTCTTTCAGGCGCGCGGCGAAGGCCTCGTCGGCGAACACGTTCTTCGCGCCGGTTTGGCAGTCGTCGAAGTTTCCGCGCACGCCCCACACGCGTACGTTGCCGCCCGCTTGCGTGGCCATCTGCTTGTATTGGATGTCGCTCACGCCGCCGTCGGGGTACATCACGCCGATGATCACGCCGTCCGCATCGCGAAAGCCCTCGAGTGCAGCTTTGCCCGTGTCGCCCGACGTAGCCACGAGAATGAGGAAGTTGTGACCGAGCTTCCCCTGGTCGCGCAGTTGCGCGGCGCTTGCGGAGAAGAACTTCGGCAGGCACTGCAACGCCATGTCCTTGAAGGCGCTCGTGGGTCCATGCCACAGCTCCAGCACGTGGGTGGTGGCGTTCAGCGAGGTGATGGGGCATACGCGCTCATCGTCGAAGTTGTCGCCGTAGGCGCGCTCCATGAGGGCGTCGATGATGTCGCCAGGCAGGTCGATGTCGAAGGCGCGGTAGAGGGCCGCCGCTCGCTTGGCGTATGGCAGTTCTGCCAGTGCTCCGATGTCTTCGAGAGAAAGCTCCGGGATCTGCTCGGGCACGTACAGACCGCCGCCCGTTGCCAGCCCATCGATGACGGCCTCGGTAAACGTGACCGGCTCCGTGCAGGCGCCACGCGTGTCGATATAGAGGTTTCCAGTCATATCCTGCGCTTTCTGTCGAAATCCCAGCGTTGATTATCCGTTCCCAGTATACTATGCCGCGAAATTCGTGGGCAGCACGATTGGCGGAGGAATTCCACGCAATGTATATTCGGGGCCTTGCCCTGCGCTTTGTGTCGAAATCGTTTTGCGCTTGTCTGTTCTGGGTATACTATGCCGCGAAAACAAAGGGTAATGGAGGTTGAGGATTCTCATGCAATATGCAGTTTTGATTCTTGACGGCGCTTCGGGAGATCCGGTTCCCGAGTTCGGCGGTAAGACCACGTTCGAGGCCAGCACCACGCCGAATCTCGACGCGCTGGCCCGCAGTGGCACGGTAGGGTTAATGCAGAACGTGCCGCAGGGCATGGAAAGCGGCTCGGACGTTGCATGCCTGTCTATCGCAGGTTACGATCCGGTAGTTTATCGCATCGGGCGCGGGGCAATCGAGGGCGCGGCGCTGGGCATCGACCTGCAGCCAGGCCAGACGGCGCTGCGTCTGAATCTGTCCTATGTGGAAAACGGCATCATGACCGGGTATTCCACCGACAACATCTCCACCGAGGACGGACACGCTTTGGGGCGCGAGCTGAAAGCCGCGTTGGACGACGAGACGTTCACCCTGCACCTGGGCACCTCGTTTCGCCAGGTGCTGGTAGTAAACGGCCACCCCGAGCTCATGGATTTGGAATACGAGACACCGCACGACAACACGGGTCTCGATATTACGCAGGCGTGGCAGCCGCGCGTGCCCGCAACGGCTGTGGGCGAGGAAGCTGTGCGTCTGCAAGCTGCCGCTGACCTGCTGGCAGACTATGTACGTCGCGCCAACGAGGTGCTGGCGAGCAGCCCGACAAACGAGCGACGCGTGGGCGCGGGCCTGTGGCCGGCAAACCACGTATGGGCGTTCTGGCCGGGCATGAGGCCGGGCTCGCTTGCTCCCTTCGCCCAGGTGTACGGCAAGACGTGCGCTATGAATTCCGCGGTCGATCTTCTGGACGGCATCGCGAGGCTCACCGACATGCGCGTGTACAAGGTCGAGGGAGTCACCGACGGCCCCACCAACGACTTCGGCGCGCAGGGCCGCGCAGGCGTGCAGATGCTCGAGGACGGCAACGACGTGGTGGTTATCCACGTGGAAGCTCCCGATGCCGCCGGCCACGACGGCCGTCCCGACGAGAAGCGCAATGCGGTCGAGTGCAGCGACGAGGCTATCGTGGCCCCGTTGCGGGCATATGCGGCAACGCGCCCGCTGCGCATTGCCGTCATGCCAGACCATCCGACACCGTTGTCCACGCGCAAGCACTCCGGCGATCCGGTGCCGTTCCTCGTGTGGGGGCCTGGCATTGCCGCCAACGGTGCCGGACGTTTGACCGAGGCCGACGCGCGGGCGACTGGTCTTGCGTGCGATCCTGGCTGGAAGCTGATGGGCGATCTGCTGCTGGCCGACTAGGACGACGACGGGCCGGGCCTCGCCAAGGGTATGTCGGTTTCCCCTCATAAATCACCCGCATGACGGGCGGTTTATGATCCCCCCGTACTGCGGTTCTACAACGAAACGGCCCGCCTCGAACCTGTCTGAGGCGGGCCGTTTTGCGTTAATAACGGGCGAGGAGTTTTAAAAAAGTTAACCAAGGCTTCCATTTTTCATCAGTTTGCTTTAGAATGCCGTTTGTTATCCAAAGCTAACTTATAGGAGTCGAGTATGGACAATGCAGCTACGGCAACCCTGCAAAGCCGCACGCGCGAGGCATCCGCTGCTAGCGGGCAGGCGCGCGCATCATGTCATCAGATACCGCTCTCGTTCCTGAAAAACGGCGAGACGGCCATCATCGCAAAAGTTCGCGGCAAGGGAGACCTGCACCACCACCTAGAGAATCTTGGATTTGTGGAAGGTGCTCGCATCACGGTGATGACGGAAGCAGCCGGCGACCTTATCGTGGAGGTCAAAGGAACCCAGGTTGCCCTCAACAAGCAGATAGCCTCTCGCATCATCACCAACGCAGCTGCCTAGCCCCTCGCGCCCGGCAAGCGTGACGTGAATTTTTTGATGCCTTCGGCAACAGCAGTGCGAATTTTCCGCTGTCACATTTTCCGTCGCCACTATTAACCATCAAACCATCAATTACTTTACGAACAAATGTTTCACGTGAAACATTCAATGCACGGACGGCCGAAAGGCCGCGCAAGGAATAAAGCAATGACAAGAAGCGAAATGCGAGAAAGGAAAGGAAGGATATGGCAGAAGAACAGGGTAAGACACTGCGCGACGTGGCCATTGGCGAGACGGCGATCGTCCGCCGCCTGAACGGAGAGGGCGCCTTGAAGCGCCACATCATGGACATGGGTATAACGAAGGGAACGGACATCTCTGTGCGTAAGGTGGCGCCGCTTGGCGATCCGATAGAGGTGACGGTGCGCGGATACGAGTTGTCGCTGCGCAAAAGCGAGGCCGAGAGCATTTTCGTTGCGTAACAGGCAAAAACTCGCTTGCGAAAAAGCAGGAAAGCAGAGGCGTACAGACGGTGAGCGCCGGTGGGTAGGCGAATGCTTTTTTGAACAGAACCGTCCGAGCAATTAGGTAGCATTATTTTTTTGATTGCGAGTTAGTCAAAGTTAACTTTAGGAAAGTCACGCGTTGGCGCAGAGACGCGCTCGCGGGTACAGAAAGCGCACGGTGGCACCGGGAAATGCCAGGGTGCGCGGAAACAAGAATGGTGGGAGACAAGCATGGGAATTCGCATAGCGCTTGCCGGCAATCCGAACTGCGGCAAGACGACGATGTTCAACGACCTGACCGGGGCGAACCAATATGTGGGCAACTGGCCGGGCGTGACCGTCGAGAAGAAGGAAGGCGCCTACACGCGCGATAAGAACGTAATCATCACGGACCTGCCGGGCGTATACTCGCTGTCGCCGTATTCGCCCGAGGAGATCGTCACGCGCGACTATCTGCTGGATGCGCCCCCCGATGCCGTTATCAACCTTGTAGATGCCACGAACCTCGAGCGCAACCTCTACCTGACGACGCAGATCTTAGACCTGGGGCTACCGGTGGTCGTTGCACTGAATATGATGGACTTGGTGGAAAGGAACGGCGACAAGATCGATATCGAGGAGCTGTCTCGGCACCTGGGCTGCCCGGTGGTGCCCACCTCGGCGCTCAAGGGTCGCGGCATGGACGAGCTGGTGAGCACTGCTATTGCGTCGGCGCACAAGGGTATACCTGCAGCGCCTGATCTGAGCTTAGCCGTGGAGGTTGAAGAGGCGCTCGCCAAGATCATCGACATCATGGGCCCGCAGGTGAAACCGAGCGTCGCACGCTGGTATGCCATCAAGCTGCTCGAAGGCGAGCAGAGGACTATCGACGCGCTTGCCGCTCCTACCTCTGCGAATATCGGCTCGTCGCACGCTGGCGCTGCATCGCTCGGCACCTCTGCGGTTGGCCTGGCCGCCGCCCAGTTATCTGCCGTTGCAAGCGTTCGCGGTGCGCTTGAGCAGCGCTTGGACGACGATGCCGAGAGCATTGTCGCCGGCGAGCGCTACGATGCCATCAGCGACGTGGCTGCAGCAACGGTGAAGGCGTCGTCCAAAGGAATGAGCGCCACGCAGAAGATCGATCGCGTGGTCACTAATCGTTGGCTGGGAATTCCTATCTTCATCGTCATCATGTTCTTCGTATATTTCATCAGCGTGTCCACGGTGGGTACGCTGTTCACCGACTGGGCCAACGACGGCGTGTTCGGCGACGGCTGGCTCTATACGGGCACCGAGCAGTACGACGAAGCGGTTGCTACCTGGGAAGAAGGCGTAGCGGCGGCCGAAGAGGCGGGCGCGGGCGAGATCGAGCTTGCGGCGCTGGCCGAGCAGGAGCCGGTTCCGGCTGACTACGGCCTCTGGATACCCGGCCTCACGCCGATCATAAGCGACGCGCTTACCGCCATCGGTACGGCTCCGTGGCTGCAGAGCCTGGTCGTAGATGGCATCTTGGCCGGCGTGGGCGCCGTGCTCGGGTTCGTGCCGCAGATGGTCGTGCTGTTCTTGCTGCTGTCCCTTTTGGAGGCGTGCGGCTATATGGCACGCGTCGCCTTTATCATGGACCGCATCTTCCGCAAGTTCGGCTTGTCGGGCAAGAGCTTCATCCCCTTGCTCATCGCGTCGGGCTGCGGCGTGCCTGCGGTCATGGCCACCAAGACCATCGAGAACGAAAAAGACCGCCGCATGACCATCATGACCACGACGATGATCCCGTGTGGCGCGAAGCTGCCCATCATAGCGCTTGTGTTCGGGGCTATCGCTGGGGCGGATGCGGCATCTACCTGGTGGATCGCTCCGGTGTTCTACTTTTTGGGCGTGGCTGCCATCATCGTTTCGGGCATCATGCTGCGCAAGACGAAAATGTTCGCGGGCGAGGCAACGCCCTTCATCATGGAGCTGCCTCAGTACCATGTGCCGGCGGCCAAGAACGTAGCCCGCGCCACGTGGGAGCGCGTGCGCAGCTTCATCGTGAAGGCGGGCACCATCATCTTCCTCAGCTCGATCGTTATCTGGTTCCTGATGAACTTCGGCTTCTACGACGGTCGGTTCGGATTGTTGGATACCGAGATGGCAGGTTATATCCAGTACAGTTTGATGGCGGGGCTCGGCAATGCTATCGCCTGGATATTCGCTCCGCTTGGCTTCGGCAATTGGGAGTCGGCAGTAACCTCGATCACGGGGCTGGTTGCTAAGGAGAACGTGGTGGCTACGGTGGGCATCCTGACGAGTCTGGGCGATGTCGGCGAGACGGATCCGGGCATGTGGATGGCGTTCGGCGCGATGCTGGGCGGCTCGATTCCTGCTCTCGCCGCTTTCTGCGCATTCAACTTGCTGTGCGCTCCGTGCTTCGCTGCTATCGGCGCTATCCGTCGCCAGATGGCAAGTGCTCGGTGGACCTGGTTCGCCGTCGGCTACATGACGCTGTTCGCCTGGGCGGTGGCGTTGATGATCTACCAGTTCGGCATGCTGCTCTCGGGCGGCGCGTTCACGGTGTGGACGGCGGTGGCGGCCGCGGTGCTGGCCGGCATGTTGTTCCAGCTGCTGCGCCCTATGCCGAAGTTTGACGGCAAGGACCGCGTGCGAAGGCTCGAAACTGAAAAAAGCGCTGCATAGGACAGGAGGTACTGAATGCTGCCTTTGGAAATAACGCCGGCTACCCTCGTCGTGGGGTTGGCAGTTGCCGTGCTGGCGCTGCTGGCGGTGCGCCGCCTGGTGCGCCGGGGAACCTGCGACAGCGGAGGTCACTGCGGTAGTGTGGCAGAGGGCGGCTGCTCGGGATGCGGCGGCTGCGCTGCCGCTGATCGCATGCTCGCCGATATGAAGAAATTGTAAACCGTGGTAAACTTCTATTGACGCACCAATTTAGTTAGCATAGACTAACAAATGTTAGAAGCGAGGCAATTCGGGATCGAAGAACCCATCGAGCGCTGCAGTTCGTCGGGCCTTTCGCGAAAAAGAAGCCACCTTCAGACACCTCTCTATTGCTTATCCGGCGGTGAAGCCCCTCGTCTGGCTGTTCATCGCACCGAGTGTCGCCAGCGGGGTCACCCCTCTTCTCCCCGCTGGCGCTCCTCCCTTATCGAGGTTGTTCGTCCTGGTTCGACAACTCGTCTGCCGCATGGTTCTCCGTTGTATTTACAAGCCTTGTTCATACCTAGAATGCCGGTGGCGGACAGCGACCGACGCGAGGCTCGTTGCGCCAGACCTCCTTTCGGAGGGGGTGGTGGTGTGCTACCATGTGCGCAGCGCGAAGGAGGGTTCCTGTGGAAAAAATGTCCATGTCGCACGAAGATTATCTTGAGGCCATCGTCATGCTGGGGGGTACGACAGAAGTGTCGGTCCGCTCGGTTGATGTCGCGATGAAGCTTGGCGTTTCCAAGGCCTCGGTCAACAAGGCAGTGACGTCGTTGAAGGAAAAGGGCCTCGCCGATCAGCCTTACTACGGCGATATCACGCTTACCGAAGAGGGCTTCTCGTACGGCACCTCGGTGTGCGATCGCCATCGCATGCTGTTCAGCTTTCTGACCCGCGCTTTGGGCATTCCCGAAGAACAGGCCGAGCGCGAAGCCTGCCTTATGGAACACGCCATCAGCGACGAGTCATTCAAAAAATGGAGTTCTTATATTAAGAAGCTCGATCTGTAGCGCGGTTTTCGGCATGCTCTCAGAGGCGTTTTTCGCGTTCGGAGCCATGTTTCAACGGATTCTTTACGGCTCCTCCTCGCCCTTGTGCTCGGTGGCGGCCGGGATGCTTCTATGCTATTCTGAACCCAGCTTCTAGCATTACACCTACCATTAAACGAACCAAGATGCTAAGAGGAGCGTATTCCTGTGGGAAAACAGACGAATATACTTTCGTTTGACGAGGCGAAACGTGGAGCGGGCGCTGTGCGCTCGTCTGCTGTTGCGCCTAAATCCCCTGGTCGGAAGCGTTCGTCTGCTAGCGCTGCGTCTCGCACTGCTGCCTCGCCTGGGCATGCCGCAGCTGGCGCGCGAAAAGCCTCCTCGGCCGCACGTTCGTCTGCTTCTTCCTCTCAAAACTCTCGCATCTCGCCCCGTTCTACGGCGACATCCTACGCAGATCGCAGCGGTGCCGCATCGCGCAAAGGCACGGTGGCAGAAGACCGCGTGTTCGCGGGCAACCGCGCTGCCCTCCGCGACGACGAACGCGAAGAGGAAGCCGTCCCCGAGACGCTTTCTCGCTGGGAACGACTTCGTCGCAAGCATCAGAAAGAACGTGCAGGCAAAAAATTCAGCAAGCAGTTCGGCGGGGAAGGCTCGACGAGCGATGCTGCATCCGGTCCGCGCGCTGCCGTCTACAAAGGCGAGATGGGCTCCTCGCACAAGCGCTCCTCGCGCATGCAGAACGAATCATCGGGCAACGCTTCTGCGAAGCCTGGCCTCTTTGCGAGGGTTCTGTCGTGGCGTGAGTCTCCCAAGTTCATTGCGAGCATGGCGACGTTCGTGTGTATCATTCTGGCCTGCTGGTTTCTCTACACACCCGCACAGCAGTTCTATCATTCCGTACGCGAGCACGACCAGCTGGCGGCGGAGTACGCAGCCATCGAGGCGCGCAACACCTCGTTGCAGTCCGAAGTGGATGCGCTGCAAACCAGTGCCGGCATCGAAGATCGCGCTCACGAGCAGTTCGGCTGGGTCCCCGAAGGACAGGAGACGGCCAACGTCAAGGGGCTGTCGAATGTGGAGGGTGGCGAGACTAACTTTACCGCCAATATCGTGCCTGACTCCATTGAAGCGCCGGCCACCTGGTATTCGCCGCTGTTGGATGCCCTGTTCGGCGTAAAGTAAGCGATAGCCGACCCCCGTTGCCCCTACCCCTGCGAGAAGGAGCTTTCCCTATGGCCTCCCTTTTGACGAACTCCTCGGCCTCCTGCCTGTCGGGCGACACCCTGCGCCCGGGTCGCTATGCTGCCATTGATATCGGTACCGTGACCTGCCGCATGCTGATAGCAGACGTCGATAAGGAAGGCGGGTTGCACGAGCTGCGCCGCGAGTACGCCATCACGAACCTGGGCGAGGGGGTTGATGCCACGGGCATGTTGAAGCCTGAGGCCATGCGCCGCGTGGTCGACGTTGTTGCGCGTTATCAGGATATCCTTCATGTCGAGACACCGGCAGGGGAAGGTTCGATTACGGTTGTTGCCATGGCCACCTCGGCTTCGCGTGACGCGAAGAACGCGGCCGAATTCGTAGGGATGCTGGCCGATTTGGGCGTCGCCCTTACGGTCATTCCGGGAGAGCGCGAGGCCGGCCTCTCGTTTTCCGGCGCTTCGTGCGACTTTGTCGGCGAAGAACTGCTGGTGATAGACGTGGGCGGCGGCTCTACGGAGATTATCGCCGGACAAGGGGGCGGTAGCCCCGTGCGTGCGCATTCGTTCAACATAGGGTGCCGGCGCGTGACCGAGAAGTTCCTTTCTTCCGATCCGCCGTCAGCGGACGAGCTCAGCCGCGCCCGCACCTGGATCGAGGAGGGAATGCGCCCCTTCTTCGACGACCTGCGTGCTGCTGGTTTTGCCCCCCAGCGCCTGGTTGCCGTGGCCGGTACCGCGACGAGCGTGGTTTCGGTGCGCGAGCGTATGGAAACCTACGATACAGCGCGCGTGCACAAGGCCACGGTTGCTCGCGCGGCGCTTGATCAGGTGTACGGCCAGCTTTCGGCTTTGCCGCTTGCCGAGCGCCGTCACGTGGTGGGGCTGGACCCGGGCCGCGCTCCGGTCATGGTGGCGGGTCTGGTCATCTTGCAGGTTGTTTTGGACTTGGCGGGTGCTGATTCGTTCACCGTGAGTGAATCCGACATTCTGCACGGCATTATCCTGCATGCGGCGACCAGCTTTCCGGCTGTGAGCTAGGCTCGGTTGCAGCCGCAGCCAGGCCCGTGTCAAAAACATGTGCACAAAATCCTGCAAAACAGCGATCAGGGTGCAAATGATCGCCCCAGGGTCGATTGAATTTGCTACCATATACCAATCGCGCAGCGCCGGGGTCCGACGCAGGCGTATCGACGGGGGAGCGTGGCGGAATTGGCATACGCAGCGGACTTAAAATCCGCCGACTTCGGTCTTGCGGGTTCGAGTCCCGCCGCTCCTACCAGTACAATGATCAGGTAAAATAAAATACCGGCAATGTCTTGCCAGAGTCAGAGCCCCCGATGCAAAGCGGGTGGGCCTCAGTGGAAGGCAACCGAATTCTCACCTTTTGGTCAAACCTCCCTTCTTCCCTTGACAGGTAGTCTACTATGTGGTGTTATATAGTGGTACTTGGTAATACTGCATACCTGTTATGCAAAGTAGTAGGAAGGATATACCTTGGAAAATCTTACGGAAATGCTCAAAGGCGTGCTTGAGGGCTGCATCCTCGAGATCATCGGCCGTCAGGAAACGTACGGCTACGAGATCACGCGGCAACTGAACGAGCTCGGCTTTGCCGATGTGGTGGAGGGGACGGTTTACACCATCCTCATTCGACTAGAAAAAAACAAGTTGGTGGAGACGACCAAAAAGCCCTCAGAATTAGGGCCGCCCCGCAAGTTCTTCACGCTCAACGACGCAGGGCGCGTAGAGTTGCAGCGATTTTGGGAAAAATGGACGTTCGTCGCATCGAAGCTCAATCAACTGAAGGAGGTATAAATGTCAGTCATCGATTCGGCCGTGAAGCTGGTCATAGGCGACCTGGAAGAGAAAAAGGCCTACAAGCAGGTTATGGACCGTGCGGATGCCCTGCCGGAAGACTACCGATTCGCGTTCCGTAAAATACGAACATATATGTACACCGTCGGCAGTGTTGAGGGCAGCGCCAATATGTTCTCCGACCTGTCGTTGTTTACGAACCTGGTAGAGTTGTTCGAAGCCAGCGCAGCGGAGGGAAAGCCGGTGCTTGAGGTTACGGGCGGCGATGTGGACAGGTTCGCCGACGAGCTTATGCGCGCCTCGGCAGCCAACGACGAAACGCTGCGCGAAAAGCTGAACCGCGAGATTGAGGAATATTTTGATGGAAAGGGGCAAGAGTAATGGCCACCTTTATACAAAAGATGATCGAAGACAAGAAAGAGTACAAAGGCCAGATGGCGCGGGCTGAGGTGCTGCCCGAGGACTACCGGTTCGTGTTCAAGAAAATACACGCTTATATATGGGGTAAAGCGGCGGGTGACGGCTCTGACATGATCGAGGCTCAAGGCGCGTTACTGGATTTGTTCGAAGCGGGCAGTGCGGAAGGCAGGCAGGTGCTGGAGGTGACGGGCCGAGATGTGGCCGGATTCGCCGACGAATTCGTACGCGACATCAAGCAATGGACCGATGCGTATCGCAATCGCTTGAACCGTGCGGTAAGCGATAAGGTGGAAAAGGGAGGGGCACAATAATCGTGTCGGCATGCAGGCCCGGAAAGCGAGCCGATGCGCGGACGTGCTGGCGTACGATATGTCGGCCGTGATGCGCGGCGCAGCAGACGCACTGACGTGCAGGCATGGGAGAAATATGCGCTTGCACGTATAGTCTAGCTAATGCATGCAGTTTTCACGTAGATGATGGCGCCGGTCGCCTTGCTGGTTCAGGGCGGCTGGCGCGGTTGTGATACCATGCTTGCATGTTCGGCAATAGCCGAACAATGTATGTCGGGCCCGTATGTCATCTAGCGAAGAAAGCGTTATGGACAACATCAACGAGATTATCGCGGCCGTCGAAGAGCCGCCCCAATCCTTCGAAGAGTACCTCATCTGCTATGCCGGCCATGTGGGTGATCTGGTGAATTCGTATATCCCCACAGGGACGCACCCAGACATGGATCGCTACCTGTACAACCCGCTGATTGCCTACAGCCAAAACGGCGGCAAGCGCCACCGTCCGCTCATCTGCTTTGCCGCCTGCCGCGCTGTCGGTGGCGACATGACGCTGGCGACCAGCGCTGCTGCGGCCATCGAGCACTTCCATTCTGCGGCGCTCATCCATGATGATATTGCCGACGAGGCTGAGCTGCGCCGCGGAGAGCCATGCCTGCACCTTACGCAGGGCATGGGTTTGGCTATCAACATGGGCGATCTGGCGTTGTCCTTGGTGAACGGTACGGTGATAAACGATCCTGCGCTGGACGACCACACGAAGGTGCGTGTGGTAAACGAGCTCATCGACATGACGCGCCGCACTATCGAGGGCCAGGCGCTCGATATCGGTTGGGCACGCGACGGACGTTACGACATCCTGCCTGAAGACTATCTTATCATGGCTACACATAAGACGGCGCATTACTCTGGTGCCGTTCCGCTGGCTATCGGTGCCATCATCGGCGGCGGTTCCGAGACCGAGGTAGAGGCGTTGCGTAATTACGGCTTGGACACGGGGCTGGCGTTCCAAATCCAAGACGACCTGCTGAACCTGGTAGGCAGCGAGGAAAGCACGAAGAAGGACTTCCGCAACGATATCACCGAGGGTAAGCGCACGCTCATGGTGGTGCACGCGCTGCAGCACTCTGAGGCGAGTGAGCGCCTGATCGAGATACTGTCGACCAAGGAGAAGGACCCCGCCGTGCTGGCCGAGGCCGTCGATCTTATGGAGGCGTCCGGCAGCATCGAGTACGCTCGCACCTACGCCGAGAACCTGACCAGCATCGCGAAGAATCGCCTGATCGATATGGTGCAGCCCTCCGCTTCGCGCGACCTGCTCATCTCGATGGCCGATTGGTTCGTGAACCGGCTGAAGTAACTTCAACCTGCCGCGTCTGCTCTGTTCCTTTGGTGGAACCTCGTGCGGGGCTGATTCGCGGGAAAGCCGGTTGCGGTAGTATGACCCGCATGGAAACCATTACACGACATGACACCGGTGCTGCTGTCGAGGATGTGCAGCAGCGCTTGGCAGTAATCGACCTCCTGGCGCAGGCGGATGTCGATGGCATCTTCGGCGACAAGACGGTCGCTGCCGTGCGTGCTTTTTGTGCGCAGTCGGGGCTGCCGGTAGGCGAGAATGTGACAGAGAAGGTGTGGAAAGCCCTGGTGGATGCCTCGTTTTGCCTCGGCGATCGCACGTTGTATCTGCGCATGCCCCATTTCCATGGTCACGATGTCGTGGAGCTGCAGCATGCGTTGGGCGCGCTCGGATTCGCGTGCGGAGCGGACGACGGCATCTTCGGCGCCTATTCCGAATTGGCCCTGCGCAAGTTCCAGCTGAACATGGGCCTGCCTGCCGACGGCATTGCGGGCGCTTACACGTATGCGGCCATTCGCAACCTTCACCATTCTTGGGAGGGCAAAGAGGCCGTACATGAGGCGGTGCACTTGGGCTTTGCCCGCGCGGCCGACGTGCTGGAGCGCAACGCGCTCTGCCTGTTCGGCACCGATCCGTTCACGCGCAGCGTCGCGTCGCGTATGTCGAACCTGGCTTTGGCCACGAATCCTGCCTCCAAGATCATGAGCGCCGATTCGCTGCTGGTGGCTCCCGATCAGAACATGCTTCTCGTGCATATCGTACTGCCCGAGGAGGATACGGTCGAATCGGTGCCCCGGGTGAGTTTCGAGGATGAGGAGACTCTGTCCCTGCGCTTGGAGACGGCCATCGGCGTCGCTGATGCCGCTTCGCCGTCGCGTATTGCCCTTGAGCTTTCCAGTACCCGATGGGAGGACGCTGGCGAGGGCCGCTCGGCCCAGCACTTTGCCATCACGTTGCTCGATGCGCTCTGCTCGGCCCTTTCCTAGAAGAGCCTTATCCTGTTGTTGAGTTGTTGAGTTGTTGAGTTGTTGAGTTGTTGAGTTGTTGAGTTGTTG
>NZ_JAVWUP010000006.1:46510-51253 GCF_036667095.1 Gordonibacter sp.
GTTGAGTTGTTGAGTTGTTGAGTTGTTGAGTTGTTGAGTTGTTGAGTTGTTGAGTTGTTGAGTAGTTGCCGGCGCGTGTTTCTTGCGCGCAGCAATCGTCTCAATTGCGATCCCTTGTGGATCCTGTGCCGTGTTTTGCGCGTATCCAGCGAGCGGACGCCTTACGCCTACGCCAAACGGAGTAGGTCACGTGTCAATTCAATGACGGTTTCGCCGGACGAAAGAGGCGCCTTGCCACCGGCCCTTATACTGCTTTCTAAGTTATTATTCGATGAAAGCAGGTGCATTATGGCTGACGATACGAACACCAATGAGCAAGGTACCCCGACTCCCGCTCCGACCCCCGCTGCTCCTGAAGCCGCGGCCCCCCAGGTTCCCCCGACTCAGCCCTTGCCGCAGCAGCCGCCGATGAGCCAGCAGATGCCGCCCCAGCAAGGCTATCAGGTACCCCAGCTTCAACCTCAACCGGTCTATATGCCGGCTCCGCTCATGCGCTTGACGGGCGGCATGAAGTTCGGCTGGTTTGTCGTAGGCGCGCTTTTGGGCGTCGGCGGCATCGTTCTCGCTTGGTTGACCAGCGTGGACAAGATGCCCGAGGTTAAAAGCGAGACGCTGAAGTGGTCCATTATCGGCTTCGTCGTGTGGATTGTGCTGGGTATCCTGTTCAGTCTCATGATCGGCGGCATGATTGGGGCGATGGTCGCTGGTGCTGCGGGTTCGTATGGCTATGGCCACTACGGATCTTTCTAAGCCGTTTCCTAAAATCTGGAAATGCTTTACTTTGAAGGGCCCCTCGGGGCTCTTCTTCTTTGCAGGGCGGCCCGGTGATACAATGGGCGGCGATTCTGACAAGTCCCACCTCATAAGGAGCCAGCATGTCACGTCCCATGACTATGGCGGAGAAGATTCTTGCCGCTCATGCGGGATTGGACGTTGTGGAGCCAGGCCAACTGATCGAGTGTGATCTTGACCTCGTGCTTTCCAACGACGTTACGTCTCCCATCGCCATCCGCGAGTTTCAGAAGATCGGCATCGAGCGCGTCTTCGATTCGACCAAGATCGCGTTGGTGCCCGATCACTATGTGCCGAACAAGGACATCAAGAGTGCCGAGCAGGCAAAGATCGTGCGCGATTTTGCGCGTGAACAGGATATCACCCACTACTACGAAGTGGGCTGCATGGGTGTTGAGCATGCACTCTTGCCCGAGCAGGGCGTCGTGGGCGCGGGCGATCTCATCATCGGTGCCGACAGCCATACCTGCACCTACGGTGCCCTCGGGGCGTTCGCCACGGGCGTGGGTTCCACCGATGCCGGGGTGGGCTACGCAACCGGCAAGGCGTGGTTCAAGGTACCTGAGTCGTTGTTGTTCCGTATCGAGGGCGAATTGGCCCCTGGCGTGACCGGCAAAGACGTCATCCTGCATATCATCGGCATGATCGGCGTCGATGGCGCTCTGTACCAAGCAATGGAGTTCGCGGGCAGCGCTATCCGCTCCATGGGCATGGAAGAGCGCCTGTCCATCTCCAACATGGCTATCGAGGCGGGCGGCAAGGCCGGCCTTATCGAGGTGGACGACGTGACGCGGGCCTATATGGACGGCCGCGTGGAGCGTCCTTACACCGAATACCACGCGGATGCCGACGCGGTGTATGCGCAGGTGTTCGAGATCGATGCCGCCACCATCGTGCCCACCGTGTCGTTCCCGCATTTGCCGTCGAATACACGTCCGGCTTCCGAGGCGCGCGACGTGGTCATCGACCAGGCCGTTATCGGCTCGTGCACGAACGGTCGTATCGTGGACATGCGCCAGGCGGCCGAGGTGCTGCGCGGTCGCAAGGTGCATCCGAACGTGCGGTGCATCGTCATTCCGGCAACGCAAGCGGTTTACCGCCAGTGCATGGACGAAGGCCTGATGGAGGTGTTTCTCGACGCGAACTGTGCCGTGTCCACGCCGACGTGTGGGCCGTGCCTGGGCGGCTACATGGGCATCCTCGCGGCAGGGGAGCGTGCCATCGCGACGACGAACCGCAACTTCGTGGGCCGCATGGGCGACCCCACCAGCGAAGTGTACCTGTCCTCGCCATCGGTTGCTGCTGCCAGTGCCGTGCTGGGGCATATCGGCCTGCCGGAAGACCTGGATGCCTGCACGCAGGCAGCGGAATAGGAGAGGCTCATGCAATTCAAAGGAACCGCGCATCGCTACGGGCGCGACGTCGATACCGACGTTATCATTCCGGCCCGCTACCTGAACACATCCGATCCGGCAGAGCTGGCGAAGCACTGCATGGAGGACCTGGACACGTCGTTTGTCGAGCGGGTGCGCCCGGGCGACATCATCGTGGCCGACGAGAACTTCGGGTGCGGCTCGTCGCGTGAGCATGCGCCTATCGCCATCAAAGCGGCGGGTGTGGATGTAGTCGTTGCGAAGAGCTTCGCACGCATCTTCTACCGTAATTCCATCAACACGGGGCTGGCTATTATGGAGTGTCCCGAGGCGGTGGATGCTATCTCTGCGGGGGATGTGGTCAGCGTGGACGCGGACGCCGGCGTGATTACCGACGAGACGACGGGCGCGGTGTTTCAAGCGCAGCCTTTCCCGCCGTTCATTCGCGAGATCATCGAGGCGGGCGGGCTTATCAACCGCACCAAAGATCGGTTGGGAAAATAATATGACTACGAACTACAGCATTTGCTTGCTGCCGGGCGACGGCATCGGGCCGGAGATCATCGCCGAGGGGCGCAAGGTCCTCGACGCGGTGGGTGCCAAGCACGGGCTTTCGTTCACGTATTCCGAAGCGTTGCTGGGTGGGTGCGCTATCGACGCTACGGGCACGGCGCTGCCGGATGAGACGCTGGCGGCAGCGCAAGCGTCCGACGCGGTGCTGCTTGCTGCGGTGGGCGGCCCGAAGTGGGACACGACCGATCCTGCGAAACCTCGTCCCGAACAGGGGCTTTTGGGCATTCGTAAGGCACTTGGGTTGTACGCGAACTTGCGGCCGGTGCGTATCTTCAAAGCATTGGCCGACGCCTCCACGCTCAAGCCCGAGGTTATAGACGGCGTGGATATGCTCATCGTGCGCGAGCTTACCGGCGGTCTCTACTTCGGCCGGCGCGAGCGTTTCTACGACGAGGAAGGCTGCGGTGCCGGCGGCGCGGCGGGCCAGCGCGCTTACGACACGCTCGAGTACAGCGAGTACGAGATTGAGCGCATCGTGCGCCATGCCTTCGACACGGCGCGCAAGCGCAGCTGCCGCGTGCATTCCATCGACAAAGCGAACGTGCTGGAGTCCAGTCGTTTATGGCGCGAGGTTGCCCATCGCGTGGCGGCCGATTATCCGGATGTGGAGATCGTGGACATGCTGGTAGACAACGCGGCTATGCAGCTGATCAACAACCCGGCGCAGTTCGACGTGGCGGTTACCGAGAACATGTTCGGCGACATCCTTTCCGATGAGGCATCCATGCTTGCCGGGTCGCTGGGCATGTTGGCCAGCGCCTCGCTGGGCGACGGGGTGGCACTCTACGAGCCTAGCCATGGCAGTGCTCCCGATATCGCAGGAAAAGGCATCGCGAACCCGCTCGCGCAGATCCTGTCTGTGGAGATGATGCTGCGCTACAGCTTCGACAAGAGTGAGGCTGCTGACGATATTGCTCGTGCAGTGGAGGCCGTGCTCGATGAGGGGTGGCGTACGGGCGACATCAAGCAGGCAGAGACTCCTGCTGACAAACTGATCGGCACCGTCCAAATGGGCGATTTGGTGGTTTCTCACCTATAAGAGCGGGGTCGCGTATAAAGGAGCGTTGGGCGGTTGGCGCGGGTGCCAGTGTCGGAATCGTTTCAATTCGCGCAGTTCGCACGAAAAAGAGGCTGCAGAGGTGCTTCCTTGCCACTGCGGTCTCTTTCCTTTCGCCCGATGCTCCGACGCGGGCTGTTGGGTTCGCCGAGAGAGTCCGACAGGACCGCGATGGCATCTTTTTGCTTTTGCCGGCGATGCGTTTCGCGTAAGATTTTGTGCCATGGTGGGGGTGCCGACCGTTCTCCGAAGAGAGGAGATCAGTCATGGTAACGTACGGGTACGCGAGGGTTTCCAGTAAAGATCAGAGCCTGAATAGGCAGCTCGATGCGCTTACCTGTTTTCCGGTGTTGGGGACAAACGTGTATACGGATCACATGAGCGGCAAGAGCTTCGACCGTCCTGGCTATCAGGAGCTGCTTTCCGCTTTGGCTCCGGGCGATACGCTGGTGGTTAAGAGCATCGATCGGTTGGGGCGCAACTACGACGAGATCATCGAGCAATGGCGTCTTTTGACGAAGCGCTTGCAGATCGACATCGTGGTGATGGATATGCCGTTGCTCGATACGCGTACGAGCGAGCGGAATGTGACCGGCACGTTTATCTCGGACATAGTGCTCCAGCTATTGTCCTATGTTGCGCAGGTTGAACGCGAGAACATCAAGCAGCGGCAGGCGGAGGGGATTGCATCAGCTCGCGCACGGGGCGTTCAGTTCGGAAGGCCTCCCAAGCAGCTTCCCCAGGAATTTGATCGGGTCAAGGCAAACTGGGAAGCGGGTTTGATAGGCAGCAGGGAGGCGGCAAACCAGCTCGGCGTGGCACGCAGCACGTTTTTTAAGTGGGCGCGCGATACGTCTCGTTAAGGCTTCACCAAAGTAACTGTTCAGACGGGTTCACCAAGGGTTCACCAAGCGACAACCACTCCGTTTTCGGTCTGAAAAAGTAGAC
>NZ_JAVWUP010000007.1:0-40274 GCF_036667095.1 Gordonibacter sp.
TGGTGGTCGGAGGGGGACTTGAACCCTCGACACGCGGATTTTCAGTCCGCTGCTCTACCAACTGAGCTACCCGACCATCTCAAATCAACAAACGATTGAAAAACAAAATCGTTCGAGATGCGAGGAGTTAGTATACTGATCTTCCCCAGTTGGGTCAAGTTCTCGTACAAAAAAATATGGTGCTTTGGTCAAGAGCAGTTACCAAGAACACTTACCGGTTGATTACACAGGGAAACTGAACAGATATCCCGTATAATGAGAGTTAGCATATATCACATAATTGCTTCGGCACACACCGGAATGGCACGGCTAAAGATGTCATACGGTAGCTTTAGAGGATACGTAATGGCACATCAGCATAGCACCACCCTCGTTCGACTTTTAATGGTCTTGGTACTTATGTGTACCCTCATTCCCTCGTCGGCCCTCGCCGACACGTCTAACGGCGCCCCCGAAACACAAACCGCCCCTTCTGCAGAAGCACAACCTTCGAGCGCCTCGCCTTCAACCAACAGTACCACGGTAGGCGACACTATCCGCGTTGGCTTCGTTAACCAACCTGGTTCATTTTCCGTTGATGAAGACGGTAACTATGCCGGCTATGAATACGACTACCTCATCCAGCTTGCTCAATATACAGGTTGGAACTACGAGTTTATAGAAGCAACGGGAGACAGCGAAAACGCCCGCATTCTCAAATCACTCGATATGTTAGAGAACGAGGAAGTGGATCTGCTAGGAACCATGAACTACAACTCGAAGCTGGCCGAGGTGTACGAATACCCCCGGAACAGCTACGGATATTTTCACCCCTCCCTGTTCGCAGCTGACAACACAACAGACATCACCAAAACAAACCTGTATACACTTGAGGAACTCACCGTTGCCATCAAGCGCACTTCGGTTACTTATCGCACCGTCCTAGAGAACTTTTGCACAAAAAACAACATCCCTTTGACGCTTCAAGAATATGACTCTTTCGACGAAATGGCGGCCGCGGTCAACGAAGGGCGGGCCGATGCCCTGCTTGATCTGGACATAAACCTACATACAGGCTTTCACATTGTCGCCACGCTCCAGACACATCCTGTCTTTTTCGCAGCTAAAAAAGGCCGAACCGACATCACTAGCACCATCGACGGCGCCATCGAACGCCTGAACGCGGGAAACCCCTTGCTCCAAAGCAAACTTTACCAAACCTACTATGGTGTGGGAGAAGAAGATCTTTCCCTCACCCCAAGCGAGCTCGCCTATGCAGCCGATCAAAAACCACTGAGGGTAGGCATCGTTTCTGACAAGGCACCCATCCAGTCCTTTGACGAAAAAACAGGCGAGTTAACGGGTGTTACTAAAGACGTTCTTGATTACATCACCTCAGACAGCGGGTTACAGTTCGAAATTGTTCCTTTAAAACACGACAAAGACTTCGCTCAAGAGCTGCATGATCAGAATATCGATCTTGTTGCAGGCATCGATAACAACTACACGGCTGCTCTTGAGTGGGGCCTGTCCTTGAGTGCTCCTTACGTTACGTCGAACACCTTGATTGTGTTTAACAAGAACACCGACCCCAGCGATTTGAGTGGACACACGCTTGCCGTACCCCACGACCAAGTAACGGCCGCATCATCGAACAGTCCCGGACCCGTAGAAGTATACGACTCGCTCAGCGACTGCTTTAAAGCAGTCGATTCCGGACGTGCCGATTATGTTTACGCGAGTACTTATACTGCCCCTTACTATATAAATTACGGCAGCTACACCAACCTGAACTTCTTACCCGTATCCATCTCAACCAGCCAAGCATGCTTTGGTGTTGTCGCGCCTATTGAACCCGATTTGTTGCTTATTTTGAACAAATCCATCCGCAGTATTCCTGAATCAACGCTCAATTCGATGATTTACGAGGCATCGCTTCCTTCAGAAGAAGAACGCTTCAGCCAAATTGTGAAAACTCACCTTAAGGAAATTTTTATTGCATGCGTAGCGCTTCTTCTAATAGTAATCACGCTACTTGCTCTTTATTTGCGTACCCGCAGCAAAGCTGCACGAAACGCTCGCGACGAAAATAACCGTCATCGTGAAATTTATCGTATTTCAAACGAACAGTTTTTTGAGTACACTCCGAAAACCGACACACTACTCCTTTCTGTTCCCGAGAAGCAGCAATTTGCACACCTACATCGTTCTTCTAGCAAGGTAAGTTCCAATTACTCGCCTTACCACACCTACGAGCACATTAGTACGCAGCACTACGAATTCTTGCCCATCGAGTTGGTAGAGGCCATTACCGCGCCCAAAAACCCTGTCGCAGACGTTTGCTGCTCTTCAGAAGACGGTCGGAAGTACTGGATTCGCATATCATCCAGCATATTAACCGACGATGGAGGCAAGCCACTAAGCATCATCGGGAAAATGACCGACATCAACGAGGAGATTCTCGAAAAGACACACCTCTCTGAACGCGCCAAACATGACGGGTTAACCGGTCTGTTGAACCGCTCCACCTTCGAAGAAGAAGTGAAACACGTTATTGCCAAAGGAAAAACCGGTGCGTTTCTTATCATAGATGTAGATCACTTCAAGAACGTGAACGATATCCACGGACACATGGTGGGCGACACAGCGCTGCGGAGCATGGCCGATTTACTGCGAAACAGTTTTCATTCGAGCGACCTTGTTGGCAGGTTTGGCGGCGACGAATTTTCCGTATATATCTTCAGCCCTATTGATCGGAAGACCCTCGAAGATCGCTGCCGCGCTTTAGTGAGCGAAGGGGTCTCGTATCGCGAAAAGGACGGCACCGAATATCACGCCACGTTGAGCATGGGTGTTTTCCTGATAAGCCGCCCCGTAGACGACTACGACTACTTGTACGCCTTAGCTGACAAGGCTCTGTATGAAGCGAAACGAAACGGACGAAACCAGTTTGTCATACACGAGCAGTAGGCACCCACAAAGCGCGCTAGGAGCTTTTCTTATCCTGCAAGCCGTTTGTATTCGCAGATCCAGCGATAGTTTCGTAGTAGGTCACGTTCAGCGTACTAGACACGCTTTCGATAGTGCCATCAGCTAGCATCTTACCTGTCATGGAAAAATCGGTTATAACGCAGCGATACTTACCATTTTGCAGTGCCTCAAGCACCGCTGTAGCAGCGTCGTAGCTAGGCGTGGTGAACGTGAGGGTAACCACACGTCGCACCGTCTCTCCTGTAAGAACCGGCTGCGTGAGCTTTAGGTCATACGACGAGGTGGATGCTAAAGCTGCATTTAACTGATCAAGCTCATTGCGTAAATTATCGTAGGTGGCAATAACAGGTAGCTTCTCAACTTGACCCATTTTTTCAAGTTCGCTTTGCATTTTCTCACGCATAGCGGCAACGGTGTCCTGAGCTGCAATTTGATCCTGCACTTCTTGGAGCTGCGCCGCATTGGATGCTTTGGTATTTGCAACATTTTGCACCACGAAAAGATAGTAGGAAGCCGCAACCAAAACGACGGCAAGCACCAACAGCATAATTTTCTCACGCTTCGTAAACGCGCGACTCATCAATCTATTTGCCATTGGGCGCTCCTTTTGTCAACGCATCTGTTGGCTCGGTTGCGTTTTCTCCCGAAGCACCCTTCAAAGACACTTGGATGGTGGCCGAAGAACCCTTACCATCCTGAGACTGCGCCGTAGATACCGTAACGTGGGAGACAAGAGGGTCAGCCTCAAGACTTTGAACCAAGCCCGCCACATCTTGCAAGCCCACGCCAACGCAGGTGATAGTAAGCGTGTTGCCAACCACTTTTACCGAGGATAGGTTGGTGGCGCTCATAACCTTCGTTTTAAGCAAAACGACCAGGTCATCGCGATTGGCCAGAGCTTGTTCTTCTTCGGTCATATCCGACACCACATAGCGCGCATACTTGTCGGTAACTTCCGAATAGTCGGCATTTTCCGACGTCAGTGCAGCGAGTTGTTGCTTTGCCTGGACAAGTTCACTGCTGCTAGAAGCTCCACTCATCAAAGGATCGACCACCGCGAATTTAACCACAATAGCCAGCAAAATCAAGAAGATCAAAAACAGCAGCACTTCCAAGACGGTATTGCGTTTTGACGCTTCGCCCTTCGCTAGATTGACGTATTTTTTAGTGGGATATACGGCTTTTTTACCACTAAAGGATATCTCTTTTTTTAAGTCCATATGAGACACCCCCTAATCCGTAATAACCGCGCCGACAGCTGCCGGACACTGGGTGATTATATACTGATTATCTTCTGATACTTCGGGCAAAATAGAGGCGATGTCGCGCAACTCAACATCTGTTTGGGCTACCACCGCGTTCATAAGCGGCTCAACCGAAGCGCCGCCGCCACAGCAATACACAACCTCTATCAGGCTATCTGGATTGTTGAATCCATAAAAATGCAAGGCACGTCCCAGCTCAACAGCAATGGATTCATACACCAACATTGCCTGATCACACGTTAGAGCACCCTCAAAATTCGCGTGCTTGTAGCCGTTAGCTATATGCTCATCAACCCCAAAGGTTTGAGCAATAGCACGATCGACGTCTATGCTGCCAATATCGATAGTGCGCGTAACATCATAGGCACCACTCACGAAGAAGTGCAGTTTAGTAGATTCATGTGAGAAATCTGCTATGCAACAATTTGCAAGCGCTTTAGAATTGCCTCCCATCAAATTCTGCAGTGCAGCCTGATGGGGAAGAGCAATGCGCAACTTCATACTGGCACGCTTAAACATTTCTTGGTAGTCCTCTATAACTTGCTTCGCGGCAGCCACAGCCAGCAAGTCCATACTTTCAGGTATGCCTTTAGCGTCCGTTTGCGTGGCAAGCACCGCATAATCGAAGAAATACTTGTCTTTACCCTGCTGGATAAAATCACGAAATTCATAGGGCAGGTTGATTTCAAGCTCTTTTTCCGTCATGGCAGGTATATGCAACCGACGCGTCAGGCTGAGAGATCTTGGCAACAGCACGGCCACTTCCCTCGAAGCGCCGCCCATGTCAGAAGCTGTCTGCTTAATAAAATCAGCCATGGCATCAAAACTTACGATGCGATCCTCGGTAACCAAGCCCTCTGGTAGCGGCACCACCGCAAGGTGTTTGATGGACACGCCGTCGGACACCACCAGCTTCAAGCTGTAGTTCCCGATGTCAACTCCTGTATACGTCTTTCCCATACACTTCTTCCATCCATTCTGGAGTTCAGTATCCCAGCAAGCCCATGTACCACGTCAAGAATTGCGAACCCACCAACAAAGTAAGCAGCGTTGCCACGGCAATAGCTGGCCCAAAGGGAATCGCCCTTGTCTTGAAACTCTCCCCATCATCGTCTAACGAACGAGACGCGAAAAGCTGCCAGACAAACGCGAGCACCAAGCCCAACACGCAGGCAAGTATCAAATTGAACAAACTACCCAGCAAACCCAATGACAAACCCACGACGAACAGAAGTTTTACATCGCCACCACCCAGCGAGGTGCGACCCGTAACCTTGTCGAATATAAGCGAGAACAGCAGAATGCCACCGCCCACAACAAGCCCACCTACAAGCCCATCAACCAGCACCGGGAAAAACCCAGAACCCAAAAGCGGAACAAACAAACTACCCACGCCAAACCCCGTTGCCGGGGCCGATATGAGCCACACGCTTGCGGCCCACAGGGCAATACCTGCAACGATAAACCCATTAGGTATCGTGTAGGTATCAACATCGACAAGCGCCGCACCACACAAAATGCAGGCGAGCGCCCAGTAGGCAACGGTCTGGATACCTAAGCCATACTTCCACAAAAGCAAGGCGAAAAAAGCTGCCATAGCTATTTCAACCAGCACGTAACGCGCACCGATTTCCTGCTTGCAGTATCGACATTTTCCCCTGATCATTACCCAGGAAAGAATCGGCACCAAGTCAAGCACACCCAGCGTATGCCCGCAGGCGGGGCAATGGCTGCGACCGCGCAGAACGCTCTCGCCATTGACAACCCGCCATGCCAGACAATTAATGAAACTTCCCATGACCGCACCCAGCACGGCGGCTATCCCCAGAAGGACGGCCGCCTGTGCAGGGGTGAAGATGTCAACAAAAAGAATCAAGATTCACTAAGAAGCTACGACTTCGCGGGCACTTTCGTATCCGTTAGATACACCGTGAAGGGTCCCGTCGTATCTGTCTCAGCTTTGCCGAGCGTATCCTTACCGGCTGCTGCCACACCAGTTACCGCAGTAATTTCAATATCACCTGTGGCGGAAACTTCACCCTTAGCCTCGTACGCCTTGTTTGTGCCAAGATCCACATTGTTTTCAAGCACGTACACCATAGTGGCAGATTTCGCAGCACGAATATTAGCGTCATGCGTTGCTTCTTTTGCGGAATTTTGCGCTCCCGTAAACACCGGAATAGCAATAGCCACCAACACTAAAATAATTGCAACAACAATCAACAGCTCGGCGAGCGTGAAGCCGCCTTTTTCCTCTCTCACCCTCTTAATCATTTCTTTCATAACCATTCCTTTCCTCTATGCCCGGCCTTTTGCCAAGCATCCTTTTATCTGCACAGAAAAATTGTTTGAGCGCCCTGAAACAATCTCCCTGCTGCATTTTCCAGCTACATCATGCTTGAGTACATTGTAAACATAGGCAGGTACAACGCAACAACAATAAACCCTGCGAACACTGCCATAACCATAAGCAATCCCGGCTCCAGCAAAGAGAGGGCCTTGTCCGTCACGCGCTGCGTTTCAGAATCGTAAAACACACCCACCGTCTCTAACGTCTCTTCCAATTCGCCCGACTGCTCACCTACCGCCGTCATTTCGGTCAACGTCTTGGGTAAATAAGGTATGGTACCTACACATTCACCCAAACTGCGGCCTTCCTCTAAGTCAGCCTCAATACGACCCACCTGACGAGACAACACGTAATTGTCCATCACGCGAGCCGTCACCCGCACTGCATTAGTCATAGGCAACCCCGACGCAATCAACGTTGCCATAGTGTTCGCAAACTGCGCGGCACTTGAGTATACTGCGATAGTACCTATAACCGGAAGCCTCATCTGCATTGTTGCAAAGAATACCTTACCTCGTTCTGTTCTTTTGAAAACCAGAATGCCAACCACCATCAAAGCCAGCACCGCTAAAATAACAACGATGTTTTGAGACATGAAGCTGGATGTGTCGATTAAAAATTGGGTGATGGCCGGTATTTCGCCACCCATTGACGATATCATGCCCGTCATGGCAGGAATAACCATAACCATCATCACAATAACTACTATTACAGCAATGACCAGCACAAATATAGGATACGTGAGCGCTCCAGAAACTTTCGAAGCCACCTTTGCACGCTTGTCAAAATACGTTTGAAGCCGCATGAAAGCCTCTGCCAAACGGCCCGTTTCTTCACCTGCGCGAATGGTTTCAATAAGCACGCGCGGCAAGAAGGGGCCCTTGTTTTCAAGACTATCGGCAAGCCCGTGTCCTGAAGATACATCTTTGGTAACCTCAATAAGAATTTTATGCAGGTATTTATCTTCTGCCTGCTCAGAAACGAGAGCAACGGCACGCCCTATGGGTAAACCAGCCTGCAGAATAATGGCAAACTGCGAGCACATGATGGAAAGCTTCTTAGGCTTTACCTTCGGTTTGCCAATTTCCATGGTCAGGAAGTTTTTGCTTTCCTTGACTTCCTTGACACTTCTAACAACACGACACAGATTGCGCGCTTGCTCCATCGCTTCAATCTCATCGTAGGCTTCAACCACGCCATCAAGGGGCGTGCCTGCTTCGGAAAGTCCTGTGTAAGAGTATGTAGGCATTAGAATGCGTTCTTTCTCACGTACTCATAATCGTGCGCCGCTTCTTGTGCCACGGCGGCATCAATAGTGCGGCTCCGATACAAGTTTAACAGCGCATTGTCCATAGTAATGCTGCCAGCCGATGCCGAAGTAGCCAAAGAACTGGCAATTTGTGGCGTCTTACCCTCGCGAATAAGGTTGCGAATTGCCGGCGTTACCATCATCAGCTCGCAGGCCAACGTACGGCCGGTACCATCGCGCTTAGGAAGAAGCTGCTGGGAGAGCACTGCCTGCAACGTTGTTGAAAGCTGCATGCGAATCTGACGCTGTAATCCCTCGGGAAACACATCAACCATGCGGTCGATAGAGTCTGCTGCCGACTGCGTATGAAGGGTGGCGAACACCAAGTGGCCCGTCTCGGCAGCTGTAAGGGCCGTTGAGATGGTGTCAAGGTCTCGCATCTCACCAATAAGGATGATGTCGGGGTCTTCTCGCAAAACAGCACGTAAGGCGTTGCTGTAGCTTTCCGTGTCTTGCCCCACCTCGCGCTGCGAGATGATGGATTGTGCCGGCGTGTAAATGTACTCAATCGGGTCTTCCATCGTGATAATGTTCTCGGCGCGCGTATGATTAATCTCGTTAATAAGCGCTGCCAGCGTTGTTGATTTGCCGCTGCCCGTTTCGCCCGTAACCACAATGATGCCGCGTTGCAAACGCGGAAAGTCCATCACCGCAGGGGGAAGACCCAACGAAGCCAAGCGGGGAATCTTATCTGAGAGCAAGCGCAGTGCTGCGCTTAGGTGCCCTTGCGCACGGAACAGATTAATACGCACACGAAGCCCCGCCAGGGTACGCGCCATGTCAAGTTCGCCAATATGCTTGATGGAGGCGAACTTTTCACCCGCAAGGGCATGTCCAATGTCCTCGCAATCCTCATGCGTTAGAACATGGTCGGATGCAGAAATCAGCTTACCTTTCACGCGAAACTTTATAGGCAAGCCGCACACGATATGCACGTCAGAGGCATCTGATTCATGAGCAAGGTCTATGAGCTTTTCGATGTTCATACGCTACTCCAAGGCCGTGATCGTTTTGCGAGCCTCTTCGGCAGTGGTGATACCTTCTAGCACCAACCGATGGCAGCTATCCTGCATACTCTGGAACGAATTCGTTTTCTCAATAGCTGCCTGCAATGATTCACGAGTTGCGCCACCCGTAATAGAAGCGCGCAATTCGCGGTCGAGCAGCAGTATCTCAAAAACGCCCGTTCGTCCACGGTATCCCGTGTTAAAACACATGGGGCAGCCTGTTCCCCGATAAAACTTGACCGAAGGATCGTACTCCATATCCAGCATGTCAAATTCTTCTCTCGTGGGCTTGTAAGACTCACGACAGTTCGGACACACCTTACGCACTAAACGCTGAGAAATAATACCTCGCACGCCACTTGCGATAAGATACGGCTCCACACCAATATCGATAAGTCGATCGATAGTAGACACGGCATCATAGGTATGCACCGTGGAAATCACCAAGTGGCCAGTAATAGCTGCGCGCATGGCAATCTCGGCCGTTTCGCCATCTCGAATTTCTCCCACACCCACAATGTCGGGGTCTTGCCGCAGCACAGCGCGCAAAGCATTGGCGAACGTCATGCCTACTTTTTCGTTGATCTGCACCTGGTTGACGCCATCTACGTTGTACTCAACAGGGTCCTCCAGGGTAATCAGATTTACGGAGTCTTTGTTCAGCTGACGAATCATGGTGTACATGGTGGAGCTTTTCCCAGACCCCGTGGGACCCACAATAAGCACCATGCCGTTATTTGAGTGGATGAGCCTATCGTATTTTGCCAAGTCGCTGCCAGCCAAACCGATGCCCTTCGGCTCTAACAGCGTCGCATCTTTGTCGAGCAAGCGAATAACTACCACTTCGCCATGAATGGTGGGCAGCGTACTGATGCGCAAGTCAATATCCTGTTTTTTGATGCGCACATTTGCGCGGCCATCTTGCGGAATACGCCGCTCCGACGTGCTCATGTTTCCCACTATTTTCAAGCGAGAAATCACGCTTGCCTGAAGTTCTTTCGGTACCGCAAGGATGGTGCGCATAATACCATCGATACGCATACGCACATGCAGGTCTTCCTCCCGCGGTTCAAGATGAATATCGCTTGCACGCTCTGTGGCAGCGCGTTCGATAATGCTGTTAACCAAACGTACCGTAGGGGCACTTTGTGCGTCAGACTCTTCACCCAGTGAAGTACTTTGAAAACCCAAGGCATCATCGGTTTGCCTAACATCACGCTTCATTTCTTCAATGGCTCGCGCAGCGCCCTCGTTGCCATAGAGCGTCATAATGGCACGCAAGATGGCATCGTTGGTGGCAATCATGGGCACAACGCGCTTGCGCGTAGCATTTTTTACCGCTTCAACAGCAACGAAGTTTAAGGGATCACTCATGGCTAGGTAAACTTCGTCAGGTGTGATGCGCACCGGCACCACGTTGTATTGGCGCGCAACATTTTTTGAGATAACGCGACTCATATCAGGGTCAAGTGTAATTTGAGACAGATCGACAAACTCAATGCCCAGCTGCATTTGCAGAGCCTCAATCATCTCTGCCTCAGTAATTATGCCTTCGTCAAGAAGAGCCTCCCCCAAGCGCTTCTTCGATTTCTTTTGAGAAGCGAGTACCGTTTTCAACTGCTCATCGGTGATGAGTCCCGCATCGATAAGCAAGTCGCCCAATCGTTTATATGCCATATTAATTCCCTACTCTTGCTATCGTCATCTCGCCCGATGTTGCTACTTCAGAAGCGGTGCTACTACCTTGAAGAATCCTGATAGTAAAAAACCAGCGCCCTTTATCTTCAGCATTACCCGGATCTTTTTCAAAACGAAGGCCCTCTACAACAGGAACAAGCCCACCGGAAGAAGGAACGAGCAACACTTGTTGATTTTTATCCTTCGGGTTTCCGGACAAAATACCATCCCCCTGAAAAGCAATACCAGCATTGTTTGCCGCCGGTACCAGCCAAACGCGCGCATTCACCGACTTGCTTACAAAACTGGTCCCTTCAACCGCTCCTGTTGAAAACGCAAGCTCGTCGCTTATCTCTTGGACGCTACGGTTTAAGAGTGCTTGCGATTCAGTTACCTTCGTCACGTTGGCAAACACCGTCATTGCCGCAGCAAGTCCTGCGGAAATGGCAAGGCAGAGCAAGCCTATGAAAATAATGCTCACCAGCTGTTCTGCCAGCATAAAACCCTGCGTACTTTTCAGCTTCAAAGCAAGGCGTGTTGTTAAGAGGCGGCTTGGCATAGGACTACTCCGCCTTTGGTTCGTAGCGAATATACTCGTCTTCACTATAAAGAAGTGCCGGAATCTCTATCGGCATGGTTAATGAGCCGCTTTGTATAACAACGGTTACCTCCGCGCCCCCTGATGGAGAAGCCAAGGTGCTCTCGGCGGTGTACAGTGCCGAGAGCCTCTCCTGATTTCGCATGGTCGCACTGGCAGAAGACATCACCATTGTGGCCAGTAAAGCGGCACCTAAAGCAGCAATGAGTATCGCGGCAATCGCTTCGACCAAGCTATCCCCCGAAGCGTTCCTCGCTTTTTGCCGCGCGGCAAAGCAAAGCCTTTGCAGAGTGTTATTTTTTACCGGCTGCCCGCTCATACGTCAGATGCTTTCGTAATTACCGCATTTTTCCATTCACATTTTTCTAGTCGTCCTGCGTTGTTATACGTTGGTATACATTGAACCGTAACCACTTCTTTATAGGCGGCTGGCTTATTGATATCTTCTTCCGAGGAAAGTTTCACCGTTATGTTGAAATCTCGATCTACCGAAAACTGAGCGTATACTTCAAGTTCCACGTATTTGCTAGAGCCACTCGAATCGCTCACTTTTATTTTCAAAAGGGTAGGAAGCGTGTAAGGTGTTTCGCTCTGGCTCTTGTGAACATTCCATAGGTTCCAGAGATTGGTGGTCCATAGTTGCTGCATGAGCACAGGCCCCTTGACGGGCATTTCAATTTCGGGAGGATTTTTTGAATCCTTCCATACAACCGTCGTCGGCACTATTTGATCCACGATTGTTTGGGCGGCCGACGTTACGGTATACTCTGCCTGCTGCGTTTGACGATGCGTCACCACAGCCTTTGCATTTATCGAAGCAGCCGTAAGCACTACCGAGCCAATAACCGCACAAATTAAGAAAAACACCAGCGCAATAACGATAGAAGCGCCCTCGTTTCCGTAAATTTTATTCTTCAAACTATGTGTATCTCTTCTTTTCATACTATAAATTACCAACCACCCTTGCAACGGGAAGTGTCTGGTCTGTCCAAGCAGCATCGAGGGAAAACACTCCCTCGTCTATTGTGGAGGGAGACTGCATATAACCAACAGCGGTCCCTATATTAAAGTAGTCAAGAGGATCGGTTGGTGCCACGAAGCCAAATTCAGCAGTTGAACTGCTTACGGAGTTACCCGAACTTATCTCGTAAGGAGTAGAGGTCCAGCCGGCTAGACCTCCGACGCAATACTTCTTAGTATTTGAAGGAGAGGGAGTACCCAGTGTTGTCGAGCTAACCGAGGTATCTTGAATAAAACCTGGTGTCTCCATTTTTCCAGCTACACCGCCCATGATATACCCTGCATTTTGCCACGAACCCCTTGAGCAGGTGAAATAAAGTCGTATAGAATCTATCGAGCACTTTTGGCCTTCCTTAGAAACTCCGCGGTATACAAAAGTATCCCCCTGAGCCACCCCCACGAGAGATCCCGCACATCCACCACCATTGGTCGCATGAATCTCTAAAGGACCCGCATCCTGGCTTTGCCCAGACACAGAACAGCTGATGATTTGTGTTGAGCCAGCGTACCCTACAAGGATGCCGAAATTAGCGTAGGCTCCCGAGGTAGTCTGCGAAGCATTCCAGCTACCCCCCGCACTATCTTCAAGAATAAGGTTTTTGATGGTAGCGTTTTGAGTGCGAGGGAAAAGGCCTTGCCCTTGGTTCGAGGAAGCATATGAACCAATCCAGTAGCGAAAATTAACAACTTTGTTTCTTACTCCGGTGTCGCCCGTTAACCCGGCACCATCGTAGGTGCCGGTAAACATATAATCAAACTTAACGTTTACATCATGCTTCGTATATAAGTCTCCGTAATTCGAATTATACGTGGGACGATCTTGAGCATCTATGTCCCGAGTTTGAGCAAAATAGAATTGGTATTCCTGCACGTAAATATATTGATAAGACCGCGGAAACGTTCCGGGGAATTGCGTTGCATGTCGAATTAGCCAAGGAGCTTGCGCTTGCCCCCACTGGTCAGCCATTCCTGTCTCCAAGCCGCCTACGCTTTCTACCGCAGCTGCGAAGCAAGGATTAATCTTATACGAAGCATAGATATTGCCCGTGTGCACCTCCACCGTCATATTGACTTGTTTTCTTTGTTCGTTGCTTACCCTCACCGGATACGCATCAAACGAAGTACCCTCAATAATTACCTTGCGGCGATCACCTTTCCGTATCTCATTTCCGGAAACAGACATCCCCTCCGGAACAACAACAAAATACCCCCAGGATCCAATGGCATTCTTCGCGTCGTAGTATTCTCCTAAATTACTAACAGGATAGCTGGCGATGTTGGTATAACCATAATATCCGCTGACTCCCCCTTGAAGTTCAGGCTCGTCGAACTCAAGATACATCAGCCCAATGCCCGCCTCTTGGTATTGCCCAAACAGCTTCACGTTGCCAAAAGGCATGGTTCCTTGGAATACTCCCAAAGATTCTTTAGAGGGGAACGACAACCCCGTCCCGTTTATTTGCGTGTTCCATTCCTTAAATAAAGTAGTCGATGACTTATTTTGCCCTTCAGCCAGCATTTCGCCAGAATTGTATTGTTGGTTCACCACATCGAAACCAAGAAGGGGCATCCACTGTTCATTATCAAGTAGTTTATTTTCATCATCATAATAGGTGAATGTGCGATAGTACAAATAATCGAGATCGATTGCTATACCAAAATCCGCTGATCCAACGAGCGCCGTTTCAGGACGCGCTATGGCTCCTACGGCAGAAAGGCGAGGGTCTCCCTCAAGATTCTGGCCAACTGCCATATACGTGCTTCGCGCACTATAGTTCGCTTGAGGAGTGTATCTCCACAGTACCGAGGAACTCAACGTCGCGTTTTTAACCTGATTTTTTTGAGGATCACGCGGCGTAGGAGCATAGTAAAAATAGAGATCGTTAGCGCTGAAACCTTTGCCTTCGATTCCCGTCATATTTCCCTTTTTTGCCGACCAAAGAACAGCCGATGAAGAAACGCGAAATTCATTTAAAAAGGTACCTTGATAGGAAACATCTTCCCCGCCCAAACTGCGCGACGACACCGAGGTGCCCGACGCAACCCAAGCAATTACTTGTTGCCATTGCTCAGAATCGAAAAAACTTTGCACTTCCGCAACAAGTGGTCCCGTACGAACCAGCAAGGTATATCCATCTTTGTCTGGTTTCACCTCGGCATTACCTTCAAGGCTTGCAGGGTTTACATAAATCGAAGGCGACGCTGCGCTCAGCGTAGGAATAACGTCGAGGGGTCGGTCGTCCTTACCAACAATAAAGTTGTGATTCGCAACGTCCCATTGCCACTGAATACCATCAAAATGACCAATCAAAGTGTTGTTGACCCATATTTCATAGGGCTGAAAATAGTGAACGATGCGTTCCCCATTTTCATACCTTTTCGACATCGTATTACCCGGTTGAATACCAAGTCGAGCCTGCTTTGCCACTGCTTGATTATAGTCAACCCATAGGCCAGAATACGTTTGAGCGTCAGCGCTCCAGTCGCTTTTCTTCAATGAAGCTGCCGTATTGCTGATAGGAGCAATGAGCTGGCTTTCACTGTTTGCCGGATAGATTTCCGGTTCTCCAAATTTACTGGTCAGCACAGAAACTGGTTTAAATTCTTTTCTGGTCGTTCCCGTTCCCGTTTCCGTTTCCGTTCGCTTCGTGGCCAAGGCACCGTCGTTATTCGGATCTTTGTATCCCTCAACATTACTCGATGTCACAAGAACGTTTATTTTCAAGAGGGATTCGGGCCATTGAATATGGGCTTCGGCACGAGCAGGCACACTTGAAGCATTCTTGGCAGCAGTCTCAACATTCACCAATATGGCATCTAAAGATTTGAACTTTTCGATTTCCTTCACCAGATCGGGATTCTTTGCACCGCTCAGCGCCTCTCCAAGCGCATTGAGGTCTATACGAAGCACATCGCCTGTTGGCGAGGAAACTTCGCTGCCACGCTCAGTAACAATAATAACTGCATCTTTTGCGGAGGATTGTATGAATGGTTCGCTTTGATCGACCGTAAGCCCTGCATTAAAGCTGCTGATCTGTCCGTTCACGGGCTGAAAGCTGAGTGTGAAAGACCCCGGTCGCTCGTTGTTTTCGTTGGTGATTTTAATAATGAGTTCGTTTCCCCAAGCTGGCGTTTTCAGATTGGAGTCCTGAATGCACAATTTACCGTTTTCAACCCAGATGTTGGGATTTGCTAAAGCAACGGCACCGGTAGCCCCAGCGGGAGTGCCCCAATAATAGCCAATCAAAAATCCCTCAGCGCCGCTCATGCGACGCGCCTTGCTACGAGGACCTGTCTCGTCAGAGGCGGGAGTATCGCCCATTGCTTTATAGTAGTTTTCGACCGGAATGCTTCCCTTTTCGCCCTTCCCAAAAAAACCCACCTTATTATCCGAATAAAAAACCCCGCAAACCGTTGCCGTGGATTTGCTGAATTCAATAACATAATCGCCCTCGAGCACCGTCTCATCGATAGACAACGAGGGAAGGATGCCTAGCTCTCTTACCTGCGTGGCAGTGAGGTAATAGAGATCGTCCCGCTTGAGTTCTTCTCTGTTATTCGGAGGACATTTTATAGGTTGATTCGATAAGTTGACGCCGCCGGATTCCTCAAAATTTTTGAGCTTTTCCAGCCAAGTGCCAGACACTTTCATAGAGGTCATCTGATTTTGCGCCGCAAGAGCAATCTGATTAGCGGCAGAGTCAAGTTCGAGCATATGCATATTCTTTTGAGCATTAGCAACAGAAGGAATGGCAATAGCAGTTAATACAAGAATAATCGCTATTGCAAGAAGCAATTCCGTCAGAGTAAAACCTTTGTTGTTTTTGCTCCGATCGAACATGGCCGGTACTCGCCTTCCGTTCTTCGTTAAACCAGATTAGAGCGTTTGGCTGGCGCGTTTTTCATTTTGTTGCCCGTCAAGCATGTTTAAGCAACAAAATGATCTTTTATTCTAACTCACCTGAAACGAAATAGCACGGGCTTAGGCATTCAACTGGTATCTGATGCCCGGCGGTAAGGCATACCGTCATTCCCCAAAAACCAGCTTGCGCTCTTCGCCCGTGAGGGCGGCACGAGCCTGGTCGCGCAGGTTGTTCACGCCAATAAAGAACTGGCGCATCATCACTACCATCAGGTAGCGGCCCTTGGGGGTGAGCGTGTATTCTTCGGGCGTATCGGTGGCGAAAGCGCCGGACAGCTTCATAAACGCCGTCTCCACCGGCAAACCGGCCTCCACCGTACAGCCGAAGTCCTGCATGAACTGGCGCTTGTCCAAACGCAACCCGAACAGCTGCATCATGAAGCGGTAGCGCATACGATCGTGCTTGTTGAAATTTGCCTTGCCCATAAGAGACATGTGGCCCTGTTCGATAGCGGCGTTGTAGTCGTTCACGGAGAACGTGTTCACGTAGAGCGTCTCGCCCAAATACGTGATGCCACCGCTGCCAATTGCGGGATACTCCTCGTAGTCGACCACGTACTCGTCGATCATGGCCTTCTCTCCTTCGACACCGGTACCGCAGCGGTTGAAGGCCCATGCGCTGCCGTGGCTGAACAGCGGCTCGTCGCCGCCAGTCAACAGCTCGTCGATGATGCGGTAGAAGCGTTGTTCGCGGCCATAGTCGACGCGGCCCACCGTCTGCGCAAGGGAGCGGGCCACACTCGGCGAGGCCATAAGCGGGTAGAACGTGGCCTGGCTCGCACCGCTCTCGATAACGCGCTCGACATCGTTGATGAGGATGTCCTCGGTCTGCGCAGGGAAGTTGAAGATCATATCCACGTTCATCGACGTGAAGTACGGGCTTGCCTGGCCCACGCGCTCGAGTATCTCCTCGGCGCAACCGTATTTGTCAAAGCGATCCATCTGCTTGAGCAGGCCGTTGTCGAAGCTCTGCACGCCCACGCTGAGGCGCTGCACGCGGCCTTGTAGCTTGTCCAGGTACTCCGGAATGAGGTGGTTTGGATTCGTCTCGCTGGACACTTCCTGGATAGAGAACATCTCTTTCGCCCTATCGATGGTGTCGCAAAGCTCGTCCAGCATGACCGTAGGCGTGCCACCGCCCACGTACAGGCTCTCGAAGTCGTAGCCCAGTTCCTTGAGCATATGCATCTCTTTGCGCATGCTGGCGAAGTAAGGCCGAGCGCGATCCTCCGAGAAGGGGAAGCGGTTGAACGAGCAGTACGGGCACAAGCGCTCGCAGAACGGCACATGCATGTACAGCATGTACTTCATGCCCGGCCGGGGGCCGGGGACGCGCACTTCAGTCGTGGGCTTGAGTTGCAGGTAGTTCTTGGTGGTCTGCCGCACGACGGCGGTTAGCATGCGCTCTGTTAGCATCGAGTTACTTCGCCTCTAATTCCACGCCTGACGGCCTTCGGCCGCGCGTTTTCCAATGTCGGTACGGTACTGCTTGCCCTCGAAGTTGATAAGGTCGCAGGCCTCGTAGGCGCGCTCGCGTGCTTCTTCGAACGAATCGCCCAACGCCGTCACGTTCAAAACCCTGCCACCAGCGGTAACCAACTCGTCATCGTAGTTGGTGGTCGTGCCGGCATGAAACACCGTCACCCCTTCGAGCTGTTCGGCCTCCTCGATACCTAAGATAACCTTACCCTTCTCGTACGGCCCGGGATAGCCGTCGCTCGCCAGCACCACGCTTACCGCCCACTGCTCGCTCCAGCGCAGGTTGATGTCGTCGGGACGTCCCTCGGCCACAGCCAGCGCGATGTCTACCAGGTCGGTTTCCAGGCGCGGCAGCACCACTTGCGTCTCAGGGTCGCCGAAGCGGGCGTTGAATTCCAGCATCTTCGGGCCCTCGGGCGTCAGCATGAAACCGCCGTACAACACGCCGCGATAATCGTGCTCAAACACCTCGGCCGTAGCTGTTGCGGCCTTCTCCATGATCTCGTACATGCTGGCCAACTCGTCGGGCTCCACGATGGGCACCGGCGAGTACACGCCCATGCCACCCGTGTTCGGGCCGCGGTCGCCGTCGAAAGCGCGCTTGTGATCCTGCGCCGTAGCCATGCAGTGGGCCTTGCCACCGCTGACGAACGCCAGCAGCGAACACTCGGGACCGGTAAGGAACTCCTCTATGAGCACGGTCGAGCCCGCATCGCCGAACGCGCCATCGAAGCAGCTGTGCACGGCAGCCTCGGCGTCGGCCTCGGTTTCCGCCACGATCACGCCCTTGCCCGCCGCCAGGCCATCGGCCTTCACGACGATGGGCGCACCCAGCTCACGCAGGTAGGCCAACGCCGGCTCCAACGCGGTGAAGCTGTCGTAGCGCGCCGTAGGGATGCCGTGGTCGTCCATGAAACGCTTGCTGAACGTCTTGCTGCCCTCGAGCTGCGCGCCCTCGGCGTCGGGGCCGAACGCGGGGATGCCTGCCGCGCGCAGCACGTCGGCCACCCCGGCCACCAACGGTGCCTCGGGGCCGATAACCACCAGGTCGATGTTATGGTCGCGGGCAAACGCCAGCACAGCTTGGCCGTCGTCGACTTTCAGGTGAGCCACGTTTTCGGCGATGCCCGCCGTGCCGCCGTTGCCGGGGGCAACGTAGAGCTTGTCCGTGCGCGGGGACTTCGCAAGCGCCCAGGTTATAGCATGCTCGCGGCCGCCGCCGCCCAACACCAAGATGTTCATTCCCGGTCCTTTCAACCTAGCGGTCCCAGCCGCGCATGATGGTTTGGTCGCGATCGGGCCCGACGGCGATAATGCTAATGCGCACGCCGGTGATCTTCTCCAGGTACTCGACGTAGCGCCGTGCGGCTTCCGGCAGTTCTTCGAACGTACGGCACCCGGTGATGTCGACGTCCTTCCAACCCGGCAGCTCCTCGTAAACCGGCTTGGCATGGAACAGCACGCTTTGCTGCATGGGGAAGTAGTCGTACACCTTGCCCTCGCACTCGTAGGCCGTGCACACCTTGATGGTGTCAAATGCACTCAGCACGTCGAGCTTGGTCAAAGCCACATCGGTAAGGCCGTTCACTTCCGCAGCATAGCGTCCGATAACAGCATCGAACCAGCCGCAGCGGCGCTTGCGGCCCGTGGTCACGCCGAACTCATGGCCCACCTTACACAGCGTCTCGCCGATCTCGGCTTCCTCGCCCACGCCGCCGTCTTCGGGAAAGCGCTGCTCGGTGGGGAAGGGGCCTTCGCCCACGCGGGTGATATAGGCTTTCTGAATGCCCAGCACGCGATCGATAGCCGTAGGACCTACGCCTGAACCGGTAGCCGCGCCGCCTGCGCAGCACGACGAGGAGGTGACGTAGGGATACGTGCCATGATCGATGTCTAAGAGCGTGCCTTGCGCGCCCTCGAACAGTATCTGCTTGCCGTTGCGCACGGCATCGTTCAAAAGCTGGGCCGTCTCGGCCATGAAAGGCTTCAGGATGCGTGCGTAGGGCAGGTACTCTTCGCAGATCTCCTCCACCGTGTAAGCGTGCAGGCCGTAGATCTTCTCCAGGATAGGATTCTTCTGGGCAAGCGCCGTCTCAAGCTTCAGACGGAAGATCTTCTCGTCCAGAAGATCCTGGACACGGATGCCCTTGCGAGCCGCCTTGTCCTGGTAGCACGGACCAATACCACGTTTGGTGGTGCCTATCTTGTTGTCGCCGAGGCGCTTTTCGTCGGCACCGTCGAAGTCTTTATGGTAGGGCATGATGATATGAGCGTCGCAGGATATCTTCAAGTTGCCGCAGGGTATCCCCTCGGCTTCCAGCATGGCCATCTCCTTGATGAGCACGCCGGGGTCGATGACCACGCCGTTGCCGATGACCGGCACTGCATGGTCGTACATGACGCCAGAGGGCATGAGGTGCAGCGCCAGCTTTTTGTCGCCATGGATGACCGTATGGCCGGCGTTATTGCCGCCTTGGTAGCGCACGACGAAGTCGTATTCACGTGCGATGAGATCGGTGATCTTGCCTTTGCCTTCGTCTCCCCATTGGGCGCCGACGAGTACCGTGCTGGGCATGTTCGCATCCTTTCGCCCGGCGCTTCTGCACGCCGGATCTCGAGCGGGAGCTTTGGAGGCTGCCGCCGTTTGCGTGTCTCCGCGGCGCATGCCATCGCGTCGCGGACGCTGCGGCACTACCTGCCGCAAATACATGATTATATTACAGTTCCACGACGTTCAGCGCCGGATCGGCCGAGCGCATGGACTCTACTATTTCTTCATGGCAGGTGAACAGGATAACCTGCCGCGTGCCGGCAAGCTCGGCCAAGGCACGAGCGGCACCGGCGCGGCGGCGGGCGTCGAAGTTAACCAGGATGTCGTCAGCCAGAATAGGGATGGCACGGCCCACGTTGTCGGCCGTCATAAGCAGGGCAATGCGCAGCGCGAGATAGAGCTGCTGGCAGGTGCCCAGCGACAGGTGCACCGGGTCGCGCACCGTCTTCACGGCATCGGTGACCTGCAGCTTGCCTTCGGATGTCATGCCCACCTTGACCCAGTGGCCGTCGGTCATCAGCGCGATAAGGCGACTGGCCTGGCGATACACTTCGGGCTGGCTCTTGCTCTCCCAAGCAGCGATAGCCGCTTCCAGCATGCGCTTTGCCAGAAGCAGGCGGGCGTAGTCCTGGGAACTCTCGTCTTGCCGGGTGCGCACCTGTTGGTAGCGCAGCTTCAACTCGTCGAAGCTCTTGGCGCGCTTCGCCTGGGAAAGCTCCTGCTTCAGCTCGCCGTAGCGGCGGTTCAGGCTCTCGCTGGTTTCCAGCAACCCGGCGCGTTGCCTGACCTTCTGATCGATGGCGGCATCGATGGTCGCAGGAGTTGTGTCGGCAGGCAGGCCCGCACGCTCCAACAGCTGGTCGCGCTGGCGCTCAACGTCGGCCAGATTATCCTGCACGGAGGATTGCCGCGAGATAAGCGCCTGCTGGCGCTGCTGGAGTAGGCTTGCCTCAGCGCGCTGGTCCTTGGCTTCGTCCAGCAACGAGCGCGCGCTGCGGATAGACCCCCGGGCGGCTTCGAGGCCGGCTTTGTCGAGCCGTGCACAAACGCGGGCAGCCAGCTGCTGCTGAGAGGAGAGGCAGGCTTCGAGCTTCTTTTTGTCCTGTAGCATTACCCAGCGTGCGTCCTGCTGACGGGCTTCGAGCGCCTCGGCCGCCTTGTCGGGGCGGAACAGCATCACCAGCGACGCAGCAGCCAGTATCAGCGCAAACACTACCAGGCCGATGCCCAGAGCCGTGAGCGACAAGCTGGTTATCTCGCGACCATGGATGAACAGCGGGACGCCTGCCACCATGAATACCAGCGGCAACGCGATGGAGAGCACCACTTGCACACCGCGTTGGCGACGCTGCTTCTCGCGAGCAGCCTCCCTGTCGTCCACTTCGAGCAGCGCCTCGTACGCAGCCAAAGACGCAGCATAGTTCTCCTGGGCCAGATCGACGCTGTGGGCCTGCTTCGCCTGGTCTTCGGCAAGCGAGTCCAGCCGGTCGCGCAAGGCGCGCTCGTCGGCGGAGCTCAAGGTCGCAAGCGAGGGATCGACACCTTGTTGGCGCAGCAGGTGCTCGGCTGCAAACGCGGCTTCGTCCTCTCGCAGCCCGTCGCGCTGTCGACGAAGGTCGGAGCTTTGGGCATCCAGCTTCTCCAGGGTGGCGCGCTGGGCCGACAGCGACTCGATAGCAGTGTTCAGGGTGTCGAGACGGGAGAGCAGCTGCGCGCGTTGCGGGGCCAGCTCGTGGAATTCCTTGTCCTGCACCTTGTTGCGCTCGGCCTCGTCTGCTGCGGCGGCCATGTTTACGCGCAACTCGTCCTGTTCGGCAGTCAGGCGAGCGATAGAGTGCTCGATGCCGGCCGCTTTTGACGTGTACTCGGCCAGGCGCGCCTGAACCTCGGCCAGCGCATGGGCAGGACTGGCCCCCGTACCTGACCCCGCGGTGAGCAGTTTCGCCGTAACGTCGGTGGTATTGCGCAGGCTGCGCAACTCGTCGCTGGTCAGAGCAAACATCGTCTGGAACGTCTCTTTGTCCACATCGTCCACCAGCTCGGCGGCCCCCTGTAGGCCGTCGATGTTCTTCACACGCGAAAGCACCAGCTCATCGGACGCATCGTCGTCAGCGCGGGGCGCGAAGAACAAGGCCCCTGCGCGCTCGGCGTTCTTCGGCTTGTAGGTGTTGCGCACGCCGCGCGCTTCTTCCCAGCCGAACAGCAAGCCTCCCACGAACGAAGAGAGCGTCGTCTTGCCCGCCTCGTTTTGTCCATACACGACATTCAGGTGCGGGCTGAAAGGACCGACCACCTTGTTGGAGAACGCTCCGAAGCTGGTTATCTTGATGCGCCTGAGAAACGGGGCGCCCTCACGGCCGGAAGTCATTCGCTCCCCCTGCCCAACAGGTCCAGCACCAAGTTCTCGGCATCTGCGGACAACTCGTCAACGCGGCGCGTATAGGAGCTGGGCAGCTGGATGTTACGCTTCAGAAACTCCTCCTGAAGATAGGCTATCTCCTCGTCGCGGTCGGCACGCAGGGCATCGGCAGCTTGCAGGAACACCGCAGGGAACAGGCCTTCCCGGCGTAGTGCCTCTCGATCGCGAGGGCGCTGCGTCGCATCAAGCAGCGCATCGCAGAAGAACAGCGGGTAACCGTCGTTGATATGCTTGCGCAAGTCCTCTAAAACGCCGGGACGGGCGAACACCGGGTGGAGGGGGGTCGTGCCCGTCAGCGTGATGCGCACGCACATCTCCTCGCAATGGGCCTTGCCGTTCACGCAGAACAACTCGCGCATGATCTTGTCGGTAACGTCGGCGACACTCGCACAATCGGAAACATCCACATCCATGCGCTGCCATACGACACTTGCCGTGGGGATGAACTCGATCTGATTGCGCTTGCCTTCTGCAAGGGTTACTGCAAAGCAGCCCCGCTCGCCGGTTTCTTTCACATCGCGACCCTGGATGCAGCCGGAAAATACCAGCCGCGGGTCGTCGAAGGAAGGGTAGGCATACTTCACATGGATATGACCAAGGGCCCAGTAGTCCATACCCGCGCGCATCAACGCGCCAGGACTCGTGGGAGCCTTCAAAGAGTCCAGGTCTAGGCCCGTATGCAGCACTCCCACAGCAAAAGGGGCGCGAGCCGCATCGGGCACGGCTGACGCCAAAGCCTCTTCGGCGGCAATACGCGTCACACCGGCAGCAATATCCTCGTCCGCAGGCCAGGTTTGGTTGTAATAGCCGCGCCCACCGATCAGGACCTGCGTCTCGCCATCGCGCCGATAGGCGGCGAAACCTGGTTTGTCACCCGGCAACATGGTCGTGTTCTTAGGGAAGGCGAAGAAGTCGTGCTGCCACGAGGTAAACGGATCATGGTTGCCTGTGCACAGGTACACCGGGATGCCCGCCTTGTCCAAGCGCCGCAATCCCTCGAAGAAATGCAGGTAGTCGCCGTAGGAGGTGCGCGCATCGTCAAAGATATCACCGGCGAACACCACGAAATCGACCTCACGACCGAGCGCGGCCTCGATAACGCGGTCGTAAGCCTCGGGAATGGCGGTGAGCAGGCGGCTCGCCCATACGTCCGAAAGAGCCCTCAACCCGCGAAAAGGTGCCCCGAGATGCAGGTCGGCAGCATGGATGAATGTCACTTGCTTGCGCATGCTCATCAGTGTAGCGCGAATTTGCCCACGAGAGCCCTACATATAGCTGCCGGCGCGGGAATCGTCAGCCAAATCCATGAAACGTGTGTACTCGGCGATGAACGCAAGGGGAATATCGCGCGTAGGGCCGTTGCGGTGCTTCGCCACAATCAGCTGCGCCGTGCCCAGATCGGGACGGTCCTCGCTTTCGGCCTCGATCTCGTCCATACTGCGGTCGATGAATGCCACGATATCGGCGTCCTGCTCGATAGATCCCGATTCACGCAAGTCAGAAAGCATGGGGCGCTTCTTGCCACGCATCTCGACTGCACGCGAGAGCTGGGACAAGGCGATAACCGGCATGTCCATCTCTTTTGCCAGCACCTTGAGACCGCGGGATATCTCGCCAACCTCGACCGCACGGTTTCCATCCGAACGTGCTTTAGGTGGCTGCATGAGCTGAAGGTAGTCGACGATGATGAGGCCCTTCTTGGCGTTACGCAGCTCGCGGCGCGCCTTCGCGCGCAGCTCCAGAATAGACAGGGCAGGCGTGTCGTCGATGAACATCTCGAGATTGGAGAGCTTGCTCGATGCCTCGACGATGGCACCCCAATCGGCATCGTGCACTTGCCCGGAGCGCAATCGCGTCAAGCTCACGCGAGCCTCAGCGCACAGGATACGCTGCACCAGCTGCGATGCGCTCATCTCTAACGAAAGGAACGCCACGGTCGCACCGAGCTTCGCAGCATTCGTGGCCAAATTGAGCGCGAACGAGGTCTTTCCAACGCCAGGACGGGCAGCCAGGATAACCAGATCGCCACCGCGAAACCCATGGAACAGATCGTCTACATCCCTAAATCCTGAGGCGACCCCTGCGATCTTATTGTCCTGCGCGGCAATCTCTTGAATTTCCTCGAACGCCTCGACCAACAAGGTGTCCACTTTCTGGAAAGCCGAGGAAACACGTTGCTCGGTAACGCTGAACAGCGTTTTCTCCGCCTCCTCTACCACGACATCCAAATCGTCGGGCGCGTCGTAGGCAAGGGCGGAAATAGAGGTAGATGCACGGATCAGGTCGCGCAAAATAGCGGTGCGCTTTACTATCTCGACATGGTTTTGCCAGTTTGTGAGTGCGAACGTATCGCCCGCGAGTCCTACGAGGTAGGCTTTCCCCCCGGTGGCCTCTAGCTGGCCCGCAGCCTTCAGGTTGTCGGCAAGCGAGATATGGTCGATAGGGATGTGGCGCGCATACAAATCGAGCATCGACTCGAAGATGCGCTGGTGCGACGCACGGTAGAAACTGGTCGGAACAAGTTTTGCCGCAACCTCTTCTATGGCCTCCTGAGTCAGGACGCAAGCTGCCAAGACCGACTTCTCCGCCTCGATATTCTGGGGTTCGAGGTGGCGGCGATCGTTTCCGTAACCGTCTTCAGGGGCGAAATCAGGACTGTACGGGGCAAGGGGACCTGGCATGCTTTCTCTTTCTCTTCAGCAGTATGACTGCCTATGATACTGCAAGGGTTGTCGCAGGTCATCATTTATTTTTATGCATGAAGTGGGCGGTTTTCGTTATCCACCGGCAAACAAAAACCCCCTTCGCCCACGAACGGGGCAAAGGGGGTTTTCCCCAGTTTCCACAACGGAATGCTGTGGATAAACTTTTTTACTCTTCGGTGGCAGCCTCAGCGGACTCGATGGCAACTTCGGCCTCTTCCGCAATCTCGGCAGCTTCCTCAACCTCGACGGCCTCTTCGACAACCGGGATATCGGCACCGACGAACAGCTTCACTTTCGTCTTGATATCACGGTAGAACGAAATGGACACCTCATGCTCGCCAGCCGTCTTGATGGCATGGCTCAGCTCGATGCGGCGCTTGTCCACGTCAAGGTCGGTCGCGGCCTTGATAGCCTCGGCGATCATCACGGCAGTAACAGAGCCGAACAGCTGGCCCTCTTCACCCACCTTCGCGTCAACCTTTACGACCATACCCTCAAGGGAAGCCTTGAGCTTCTCGGCGTCGCCCAAGCGATTTTCCTCGCGCTTGGCGATGTTGTGCTTGCGCTGCTCGAGCTGCTTGAGGTTGCCCTCGGTCGCCAGAATGGCGGCTTTCTGGGGGAGCAGGTAGTTGTTGGCGAAGCCGGGGGCCACGTCGACGACGTCGCCTTCACCGCCCTTGCCCTTCAACTCCTGAAGCAGAATGACTTTCATAGTTCCTCCTTCGCCTTAACGGCTGCGACGGTCGCCGCGGCCGCTGACGGCGGGCACCGCGTAGGGCATCAAGGCCATTTCGCGGGCACGCTTGATGGCGTTCGCGACGTCACGCTGGTGCTGGGTGCAGGCACCCGTCACACGGCGCGGCTTGATCTTTCCGCGGTCGGTAACGTATTTGCGCAGCATTTGCGTGTCTTTGTAGTCGACGTACTGCGCATCGTCCTTGCAGAACTGGCAGAACTTGCGACGCGGCTGCTTCGCGTAATCGGACATTTCAAACCTCTTTCAATATCGCTTAAAACGGGATGTCTTCGTCGTAAACCGAAGAAGAGGCATCGACCACCGGAGCGGCCATAGGAGCCGCCGCCGGAGCAGAGTAGCCGCCCGCGTTGCCGCCGCCGTGAGACGACGACGAATCGTTGCGGCTCGACATGAATTCGAGCTCGTCGACGATCACCTCGATCTTGCTGCGCTTCTGGCCGTCGCGCTCCCACTGGCTCCAGCGGAGCTTGCCCTCGATGGACACCTTGGTGCCCTTGGACAGGAAACGGGAAAGGCTCTCGGCACGCGCGCCGAACATGGTGCAGTCGATGAAGTTGGGATAGTCCTCCCACTCGCCGGTCTGCTGGTTCTTGCGGCGATCGTTTACGGCTACGCCGAAGCCCAGCACGGGCAAACCGCCCGCAGTGCTGCGCAGTTCGGGGTCGCGCGTCAGGTTCCCGCTGATAATAGCTCGGTTAATGCTCATGTCTTCTACCTCTTCTCATGCTGGGCGGTCTTTGCCCGCCCGATTCCACGTGCGGTTAATCGCGATCGGTACGTTTTGCGATCATATGACGCACAACAGCGTCATTGATGCGAAGAACGCGATCGAGTTCAGCCACGTTAGCGGGATCAGCATGGAAATCGATGAGTGTATAGTCACCGTCGGTCAGACCGTTGATCTCATAAGCGAGTTTACGCTTGCCCCAGTTGTCGACGTTGTCCACCGTGCCTTGACCTTCAGCGATCGTGGTTTCGATACGCTTCATAACAGCGGCGCGGGATTCTTCGTCGATAGACGGAGCGACAAAAAACAGCAATTCATAAGCCTTCATCAGCTCACCTCCTTTGGTCTTTGCGGCTCCGGGGCTGGTGAAGGCAGTTAACCCGGAGCAGGATAAGCTTGGTCATTCTAACAAAGGGCCTTGTCATCCACAAGGAAAACTTCTCCATCCTGCCTGTGCGCACATGATTTCACCATGTTTCCGCGCCCAAGGACTTCCTTGCGATGACTGCATAGCACCTGTTGACCAAGGCGATTTCCTGCTTCGAGCCGTCCGATCTACTCCACGATCCCTTTTGTCCGCCGAACTTCTCTTGGGTCGTAGTATAGCAACGCAACCTTGCGGATACGCCGTAATCGAACCGGATTAAAACCGTCCCAACCTAACGCCTATCCAGCAAATCGACCGTCAAAGCGCTGACAGGAATCAAGCAAGAATCTAACAAAACGCTGCCAAAAAATGGCCGCGAAACTTCGTGGGAAGAAAATGCGAAAGGGACGGTATCGAAAGTCCTCAAAGTTTCATAAAGTTACCCCAAAACGAATACCGACGACCGGAGGGCCGTCGGTATTCGTTTTGGTGGGTTGTTATTCGATTTCTAAGACTTACGATACATCCCCTTCGGTTCGTGCTGCATTTGAGAAGACCGAGGGACTCTAACAGGCACAGCGGCCCGACAACGAGGGCCGAGCCTCGCATGTTTCACGTGAAACATGCGAGGCGTGCGGCTTCCCCACAGAGCGACGCTTTGGAGTACGCAAGCAATCGCGCAATGCTAGTTCTCTTCGTCAGCCTCGTCTTCAGCTTCGTCGTCAGCTTCGTCGTCGAGGTATTTTTCCTCAATCTCCTCGTCGTCGTACTCGGAGGCTTCCTTGAGATCGCCCATGAAGTTCGGAGCCTCGCCGATATAGGCAGGTTCCGCCTCAAACGTGGGCTCGCCGGCATCGTTCATCGTGTACAAGTAGCCGATGGCAACGCCCTCATCCTCGCCAGGAATGCCGCCTTCGGCGATGAGTGCATCTTTGGTCTCGTCGTCCACCTCGATATAGCCGTCATAGCACAGCGCGTACGCCTCGGCGCCGCGGGCGTGCTCCACCGTATGACGTGCGAAACCAAAGCATTCCTCAGCCGACTCGCCCGGATGGTTCTCGATGAACAGGTTATCTTTCACCACCAGGGCGGTAAACGGCACCACGTCGGCACCTTGCATCATCTTCTCTTTCGCCTCATCAAGTGCGAAGAGCAGCACCTTCTCCAGAATCTCGGGGATCTCAGGAACCTCTATGTCCGCACTTTCCACCGTACGATCTGCCATTGCTGTGTCCTTTCAGCGGGGTCGCCGAACCGTTGCGCTGCGGTGGTTCGAAACGACGCGAATTCTTCATTGGCACCCAGTGTAGGGCTTCCCGCGGCACGCAACCGAGAAACGCCTCGTTATTCGGTGTTTCTTCAAAAATGAACACCGAAACCGCCGGGGCCGGGCATTTTGCGGAGTTGTTTCACGTGAAACACTCCACGAGTCAGCGCATAAGAAAAACCTGCGGTACTTCGTTGTTTCACGTGAAACGACGGCAGGGGAAGCAGCCCAGGATGCGCCACTTCCCCTCTCTTTGCCTCTTGCTGTAAGACGCGTTTCTTCCTGCTACAGGATGCCGTCGAGCATGAGGTTCACTTTGAGCACGTTCACGCGAGCATCACCCAAGATGCCCAGTTGCGGTTGCTCGGTGCACTGCTTGATGATGGCACGCACGTCGGACTCGCTTTTACCGGTGTTCTTCGCCAAACGCTCCACCTGGTAGTCGGCTGCAGCCGGAGAGATATGAGGATCGAGACCACTGCCGGAGCACGTCACCAGGTCGCTCGGGATGGGCTTGCCGCCCTGATCGTGATGTGCGTCGCGAATCTGATCGACACGCTCTTGCACGATGGCTTCAAACTCCTCGCTTGCCGGACTCAGGTTCGACGGGCCGTACCACATGACCGGATTGCCATTATCGTCGGTGAAGGTAGAGGCGTTCGCGTTGGTCAGGCGACCCCACATATGGTCGGGCTCTGAATAGCTCTGCCCGAGCAATTCGCTACCGTACTTCGTTCCATCAACCTCGATGATGGAGCCGTTTGCCTGATGAGGGAAGAACAGCTGGGCGATACCCGTGCACACGGCGGTGTACAGAACGCCGCAGAGAAGCGTCATCACGAGGAAGAGCAGCAGTGCGCTCCCCCATGTTTTCGCCTGTTTCATGGTCGATCCTTTCTTTCGCCTTGCCCGGCGCGTTCTCTGGCGGCGGCGGGCCTCACGTTCCTTTTTGCTTGCTCGTTTGTTAGCTCGTTACTTTCTTACTGCTCGTTTTTCGTTGTAAGTATCTTTACCACACTCGTTTTTTCGTTACTCATTTTTTTAATGCACACGTTTTTCATCGTACGTTTCCGCACGCTCCCTCGTGCGCCCGAGGCGTGCTACACCACTCCGATAAGCACCATGAGCATATCGAGTAATTTGATAGCCACGAACGGCAGGGCGATACCGCCCAGGCCGTACACAGCCAAGTTGCGGGTGAGCAGGCTCTGCGACGAGCCTTCGCGGTACTTCACGCCGCGCAACGCCAACGGAATAAGCGCAACGATGATGAGCGCGTTGTAGATAATGGCGGCCATGATGGCAGACAACGGACTGCCCAGCTGCATGATGTTCAGCGCTGCAAGCTCGGGGTACAACGGCACGAACAGCGCAGGGATGATAGCGAAGTACTTGGCCAGGTCGTTCGCGATAGAAAACGTGGTCAACGATCCGCGCGTCATGAGCAGCTGTTTGCCGATACGCACGATGTCGATGAGCTTCGTCGGCGACGAGTCCAAGTCCACCATGTTGCCGGCCTCTTTGGCCGCCTGCGTGCCGCTGTTCATAGCCACGGCAACGTCCGCCTGCGCAAGCGCCGGGGCATCGTTCGTGCCGTCGCCGGTCATGGCCACCATATGCCCGTCGGCTTGGTACTGGCGAATGGCTTCCAGTTTCGTCTCGGGCGTCGCCTCGGCGATGAAGTCGTCCACGCCGGCCTCGGCGGCGATAGCGGCGGCGGTCATGGGGTTGTCGCCCGTGATCATGACAGTCTTGATACCCATCGTACGCAGATCGGCGAAGTTCTCTTTGATGCCCTGCTTCACGATGTCCTTCAGGTAGATGACGCCCAGGATGCGGTGGTCGCGTGCGACCAGCAGCGGCGTGCCGCCTGCACGGGATATCTCCTCGGCTGCCAGCGTGCAGGCCGTGCTGTAGGCACCGCCGGCAGCCTCGACATAGGCGCGCACGGCATCGGCTGCGCCCTTGCGGATCTCGTGTCCGTCGAAGTCCACGCCGCTCATACGGGTCTGCGCCGTGAACGGCACCGACACCATGCCCGATCCCTCCAACTCGCGGCCGCGGATGTCAAAACGTTCCTTAGCCAGCACCACGATGCTGCGGCCCTCGGGTGTCTCATCGGTAAGGCTGGCAAGCTGCGCGGCGTCGGCCACTTCTTGCTCGGTGGCACCGTCCACCGGGATGAACTCCGCAGCCTGGCGGTTGCCCAGCGTGATAGTGCCCGTCTTGTCCAGCAACAGCACGTCCACATCTCCTGCGGCCTCGACGGCACGCCCGCTCATGGCCAACACGTTCGCGCGGTTCAGACGGCTCATGCCGGCAATGCCGATAGCGGAAAGCAGGGCGCCGATGGTCGTCGGAGCTAGGCACACGAACAGAGCGATCAACGAGGTGATAGTCGTGGGATTCGTCATATCGCCCAATCCCGCCGTGAACCCGCTGAACGTGAACAGCGACACCGCCACGATAAGGAACACGATGGTCAGGGCCACCAGCAATATCTCGAGCGCGATCTCGTTCGGCGTCTTCTTACGCGCAGCCGATTCCACCATGGCGATCATCTGGTCGAGGAAGCTGTGGCCCGCGTCGGCCGTCACGCGCACGACCAGCCAGTCGGACAGCACCGTTGTGCCGCCGGTCACTGCCGAGCGGTCGCCACCGGACTCGCGGATAACCGGGGCGGACTCGCCGGTGATGGCGCTTTCGTCCACGGATGCCGCGCCCATGACCACCTCGCCGTCGGCAGGTATCTGCTCGCCTGCGGCCACAAAGAACACATCCTTCTTCTTAAGGCAGGCCGAGTTCACCTCTTCTGCCTGCAAGTGGAAGAACGTGGCCGGATCAGACTCGTGAAAGCCCTTCGCCACCAGACCGTCGTTGAGTTTGTGGGCCTCGACGTCGCGCTTCGCCGCACGCAGGGAGTCCGCCTGAGCCTTGCCGCGGCCCTCGGCGAGCGCCTCGGCGAAGTTTGCGAACAGCACGGTAAGCCACAGCACCAACGAGATGGCAAGGATGAAGCCGGGCCGGGAGTCTGCGATGCCGAACAGCGAAAGCACGAACAAGAGCAGCGTGAGGATAGCTGACAGGTAGACCATCAGCATAACGGGGTTCTTTGCCTGCTCGCGAGGAGCGAGCTTTGCAAATGCGTCGCGCACGGCGCGCATCGCCTGGGTGCTCATAGAGGTTTCCTTCGTTGCAGTTGTCATTATTCCCTCTCCTCCCGTCTAACCCAGTACCATTTGGAGCTGCTCGGCGATGGGACCCAGCGCCAGCGCCGGAAACATCGAGAGAGCACCGACCAGCAGGATAATAAGAAGAAGCAGGAACACGAACACAGCGTTGCTGGTAGAAAGCGTTCCAGCACTCGTGGCCACCTTCTTGCGCTTGCACAGGTTTCCAGCAAGCACCAACGTGGCAACCAAGGGGATGAAGCGGTTCGCCAGCATTTCCAAACCGAGCACCGAGTTGATCATCGGCGTATTGGCATTGAGTCCGGCGAAAGCCGAGCCGTTGTTGCCGCCTGCTGAGATAGCCGCGTACAGCACTTCGGAGAACCCGTGTGCGCCTGAGTTGTTCAAGCTGTCCACCGTTGCAGGGTCGAGGCACAGGACCGCCGCGCCTATGAGGATGACTACCGGTGTGGTGATACACAGGACGATTGCCATGCGCATCTCCTTGGGCCCGATCTTCTTGCCCAGGTACTCGGGCGTTCGGCCCACCATCAACCCGGCAATGAACACCGTGAGGATAACGAAGCCGATCATGGAGTACAGACCGCAGCCCACACCGCCAAACGCAATCTCACCGAGCGCCATGAGGATCATAGGTATCATGCCACCGATAGGCGTGAAGCTGTCGTGCATGGAGTTCACGGAGCCGTTCGAAGCCGAGGTGGTGAACGCAGCCCAGATGGATGAGTCGGTCACGCCGAGGCGCGTCTCCTTGCCCTCCATATTGCCGCCCGATTGGTCGATCATACCCATGTAGACGGCACCGTCCTGTGCGAGCTGCGGCGTACCCGTCTGCTCGAAGAACCCGATCACGACCATGCCCACCAGAAGCAAGGCGAACATCGCAGCGAACAGGGCGCGTCCCTGACGGCGATCAGCCACAAAACGCCCGAAGCTGAACACAAGCGCCATGGGAATAAGCAGCAGCGATATGCACTGGATAAGGTTCGTGAGCGGTGTGGGGTTCTCAAGCGGGCTCGCCGAGTTCACACCGTTATAGCCGCCGCCGTTCGTACCCAGCTGCTTGATAGCAACCTGGCTTGCCTGCGGGCCCAGGGGAACGACCTCTTGCGTGACCGTCTGCACGGCCGCAGGATCGTCGGCATCGACCACGTTGCCGTGCGCATCGATACCTACCGGCTCGAGCAGCTCGACCGTATCGTAGTCGTTCAGGTTCTGCGGGGAGCCTTGCGCGACATCCACGATGGCCACCACGAGAGACAGCGGCAGCAACACGAACAGAACCGCGCGCGTCACGTCGGTCCAGAAGTTGCCCAGGCTTACCTTGCCTTCGCTGACAATACCGCGGAACAGGGCGAACAACACGGCCATACCCACGGCAGGCGTCACGAAGTTCTGCACGGTCAGGCCGATAGACTGAGAGAAATAGCTCAAAGCCGACTCGCCGCTGTAGGACTGCCAGTTCGTGTTCGACAGGAAGCTCGCCGCCGTGTTGAATGCAAGGTGCCAGGAAAGACCGGGCAAACCCTCGGGATTGAACGGCAGCACGCCTTGCAGCATAAGGAGAGCGAACAGGCCGACAAACGACACGACCGAGAACGCCACCACATTCACCAGATAACGCTTCCAGCTCATGCCTTCGTTCTTGTCGATGCGCACGCCCCGGTAGATGAAATTCTCGACAGGAACCAGCACGCGCGAAAACAGGTTCTTCTCGCCTGCCATGACCTTGTTCAGGTAGCCGGACAACGGCAGCGCAAGTGCGATAAGCAACGCAACGTACACCGCGTACTCGAACAGCTCTTCCGTCATTGCTCGTCGCCCCCTTTGAGCAGGATGTAGAAAAGATAGAGCGTCACTGCCACGCTCAATCCCCCGACTAGGCCGGTTACGAGTTCCATCGGTTTCCTTCCTTGTCCTCTGAGCACCTGCGCGCCGCGATCAATGCACAGGCAGACGTATCCGATAAGATGTTCAGAGAATACGGGGAAACAGATAAGGACACCGTTAAGGTGCGCCGAGGAGTATTAAGATAGGATTAATGCGCAGCAGCTAGGCGCCTACGACAAGGAAACTCGGGGGCATAGGGCGTTTTACGCGCCTGGAATCTGCCTCTCCTCCACACGTCGCACGCGCCAGCGGGCTATGTAGCCGACCAGATCGAGGCCGAGAGGCTTGTCGAGGGGAAGCTGCAAGGCGCCTTTACTGGTCTTATAGCCTTTGAGCCGATCGGCGAATACCACCAGGGCCGGTGGAATTAAAAAAGCGCCTGCGGGCGCTTTCTCTTTTAACTGGCGGAGGAGGAGGGATTCGAACCCTCGTTACCCGGGTTACGGGTAAAACGGTTTTCGAGACCGCCGCATTCAACCACTCTGCCACCCCTCCGCTTGGGGTAGGCCGCCCGGTTTTCAGTGCGGCCTTTCAGGCTTCGGCGGGCCTTGCCCGTCGACAGGACGATTCCGTCCCTATGATCTCGCGCGCGTGCGCGGGGGTTGTTCTGGCGGAGAGATAGGGATTCGAACCCTAGGTACGCTTTTGGCGCACACACGATTTCCAATCGTGCACCTTCGGCCAGCTCGGTCATCTCTCCGCTTCTCAGGAAGATGCATGCTCGCGCTCGGCGCGCTCATGCAGCAGCTACGTAGTATACAACAGCTCAACAGCCGTCACAAGAAGACCATGATGCAAAGATGCCCACGGATATTCCGCGGGCATCCTCATGGTGCTTCTTCGCGCCTGGCCGCCTAATGCTGCTAGGCTGCTTCGGCAGGCTGCTGGGAATGAGAGCCTCCCGCCGGCTGTTCGCCCGAGGCGTTCCCACCCTGCTCGGCAGGGGCGGCGTTATCAGCACCGCCCTGGCTGCCTTCCGTCGCATTGCCGGCACCACCGGCGGTTGCGCCGGTACCGGAATTATCCGTGCTGGTAGCTGCTTGGTACTTCGACATATCGACCGCGTAGGGGAGGTTCGCGGGCATCTCGTTGATCTTGATATCGGCCTTTTCCTGATACTCGGCGAGCCAAGCCTGGAAGGCCTCGGTCTGCTTCTGCTGCTTCAGCGATGCCTTTATGGTGTCTAGGAACTCGGTAGGCAGTTGGTCGATGCTCGTGATCTTCACCGTCTCCGTACCGTCTTCGCCCTTTTCCTTCGGGGCCGTGAACACATCGGTGCACTTGATGATATGGATGCCGTATTTACTCGTTACCAAACCGCTTACCTGGTCTTTCTGCAACCCATTAAGCGCTTCGGTGTACTCGGGCACGAACTGGCTCATCTTGTCCCAGCCCACGTCGCCGCCCTTGTCGGCACTGCCGTCCTTGGAATACTGCTTCGCAGCATCGGCGAAGCCCAACTGTCCAGCGTTGATTTGGTCGAGCACACTTTGGGCCGTGGCATCATCACCGGTCTCGAACAGAATATGGGACGAGCGCTTCGCGCCATCGTAGGCAGAGGCGTACATCTGCGAGTATTGCAGCAGGTCTTCCTGACTGGGCTCCTCGTTGGAAGCGAAGCTCTCGGAGAATTTCTTCTGCATGAGCTGGTTTTCCACCATCTCGCGGTACTTCTCCTCGGTGTAGCCCGCCTGCTTCAGCGCCGCCTGCCACTTCTCGTCGTCATTGTCGAACTGGGCCTTGGTGCCGGTGATAATCGCATCGACCTCCGAGCCCTCGACCGCGATGCCCTTTTCTTTGGCACCCTGCTTGACCAGTTCCTGCTGGGCAAACGAGTCGATCATCTCCTCGCGCACGGAAATAGGCGTCATGCTGTTGTCGGCAAGCCACTGACCCCATGCCTCTTCGGCCTCCGCGCCCATTTGGCCGCGGATGCTCTCGATCATAGCCGTCACGTCGTCTTCGGCAACCTCCGCGCCATTGACCGTGGCCGCGACGCCGCCCGTAGCGCTATTGGAGGCATCGGCTGAGGTACAAGCCGCCAAACTCCAAACGCACGTTGCAGCCAAACCCGCAACGCATACGGCTTTCATGATGTTCGCAGTCTTCATATGACCCTTCCCTCGAACATGCCGGCTCGGGGATGCAGCCGTGCATGAGTACGTTACTATGCGCTGTATTTTCGCATACCCGCCAAATGCGGCCCTCACGATGCACAATAAGCCCACTTTCGATTCATGAACCCCGAACGTATGGGGAGCAGGAAAAAGGGCCGATAAAAAAGCCGCCGGTCGAAAAACCGACGGCTTGCACTTAATTCTTGTTGGCTTTCTTTCGCTCGACTGACGAGAGGATGCGCTTGCGCAGGCGAATACTCTGGGGAGTCACCTCTACCAACTCGTCGTCCTCAATGTACTCAAGCGCCTCTTCCAGCGTGAACGTGACCGGCGGCGTCAATTGAATGGCTTTGTCGGCACCGGACGAGCGTTGGTTGCCCAACTGCTTGGTCTTCGCCACATTCACCACCATGTCACCGTCCTTGGCCGACTCGCCCACGATCATGCCCTCGTAGCATTCCTCGCCAGGGGCGACAAACAAACGGCCACGCTGCTGCAGCGCATCGAGCGCGTAGGCGACGCTCTTTTCAGTTGCCATGGCGATCAACGACCCGTTCTTGCGGCCGCCGAAATCGCCGCGGAACGGACCGTACTCGCTGAAGTGGTGGAACATGACTGCCTCGCCGCGGGTGGCGTTCAACAGGCGGGTGCGCAAGCCCATCGTGCCGCGCGAGGGAATCTTGAACACCACGTGCGTGGTCTCGCCGCGCTGGAACATGTCGGTCATCTCGCCACCGGCGCTGCCGAACACCTCGATGGCCTTGCCTGCGTACTCGCTGGGCACGTCAACCGTAGCTTCCTCGATAGGCTCGAGTTTGTTGCCGTGATCGTCCTTCTTGATGATGACGCGCGGGCGGCCAACCTGGAACTCGAAGCCCTCACGGCGCATCGTCTCCATAAGCACCGACAGGTGCAGGACGCCGCGGCCGGCCACTTCCATGCCGCTCTTGTCCTCAAGCTCGCTGATGCGCATGGAAATGTTGCTCTCCGCCTCACGCAGCAGGCGTTCTTTCAACTGGCGCGCGCCCACAATGTCGCCTTCGCGGCCGACGAGCGGGCTGGTGGAAGCCTCAAACACGATGGCCATCGTAGGCTCTTCCACCTGAATGGGATCCATGCGCACAGGATTATCGCGACTGGTGACCATGTCGCCGATGTCGGCATCGTCCACGCCCACGACGGCGACGATGTCGCCTGCGTGCACTTCGAGCTGCTTCTTCTTGCCCATATCCTCGAACGTGAACACCTCTTTGATGGTGGTGTTGTAGCGCGTCCCGTCGTTCTTGATGACCAAGGCCTGCTCGTTTTTATGGATGGTGCCGGAATACAGGCGGCCTACGCCGATACGCCCGACGAAGCTGGAATGGTCAACCGTGCATATCTGCAATGCCACCGGGCCGCTGGGCTCGCAGTCGGGGGCAGGTACCTCGTTGATGATAGTTTCAAGCAACGGCAACATGTTCATGTTCTCGTCGTCGGGCGCAAAACGGGCATAGCCGTTCATGGCCGAAGCGTAGATCACGGGGAAGTCGAGTTGCGCATCGCTTGCCTCTAATTCGACCATCAGGTCGAATACCTCGTCCACAACCTCTTCAGGACGTGCACCCGGGCGATCGATCTTATTGACAACCACCACGATACGCAGGCTCTGCGCCAACGCATGCTTCAGCACGAAGCGGGTCTGCGGCATCGGGCCCTCAAACGCGTCAACGATAAGCAGAGCACCGTCGGCCATGTTCAGCACGCGCTCGACCTCGCCGCCGAAGTCGGCGTGGCCCGGTGTATCAATGACGTTGACCTTCACGCCATTGTAGGTGACGGAGATGTTCTTCGACAGGATGGTGATGCCGCGCTCGCGTTCCTGGTCGTTGCTGTCCAGCACACGCTCTTCCACTTGCTGGTTCTCACGGAAGACACCGCTGGAGTACAGCAGTCGGTCTACCATCGTGGTCTTGCCGTGGTCGACGTGCGCGATGATAGCGACGTTGCGGATGTTTTCTTGTTTCATACGACTTCTTTCTATATCTCTGCTTGCTTTTGCTTGCCGTTCATCTTGGGGAGATGAGGTTCCCGTCGTTGCAACAAAACCGAAAAAGCATCGCGGCCTCGCTCACCCCTATGCAAACGGATAGCTGACCCGCTTGCCGGTGCACGCTCATTCCAAATCTTCCAACTCGTCGGTCAACCGCCGCTGCTCTGCGTTCAACTCTGCAATATGCTCGCTCAGCGTGCCGATGGAACGCTGGGACGAAACGACTTGGACGATACCCCACACTGCAGCCGCACTGGCAATACCGGCAACAACGCCCAGAATGCCAAAAGGACGCCGACCCGCAAGCAACGCCACCACCGCGCCGATAGCTGCCATGGCGATAGCGTTGCGGCGCTCGTCTAAGTATACGTCGCGCTGCTTAACCAGCTGAGTGCGTGCCGCCTGGATACCCGCGATGCGCGCCTCAACCTGGCTTGGAACCGAAGAGCCTCGCGAGGTAGCACCGACGCCTCCAACGGATGAGGCGCGGGAGGCTCCTTTGCGCGAACCTTTGCCACTGGTAAGGTACTCGTAGGCTGCCTGCAGGTTTTTAAACTGTTCGGTAGCTCGATCTTGGAGCTTCTTGTTGGACGCGAAGCGATCAGGGTGCAATATCTGCACCGTCTCTTTGTACGCCGTCTTGATGTCGTCGGACGTAGCTTCGTCGTCCAGCCCCAAGACACGCAGCGCTTCTGTTCGGTTCATCGCTCCCCGCATGATCGTAATCGTTTCCGAGGCAGTATACTACCACGTCGCCGCACATGCGGGCTTTTGCACGAGGCAGCGTCACAGAATGCACGTGGTCTATCGAGTACGTGGAGGAGCGGCGTGCGTAAGGATACGCCAGGCGTGAACCGCAAGTGGAACGAGAAATGCCACGCTGATTAACAGGACAGCAAGGTCCACCGGGTCGCCCGTGGCATACGTCGAGGGAAGCTCGCCGGTGAGTGCGAAGGCCGGTCCCATCGAGAGGATATTAAACCCGATATGCAGCAAAACCACCGTCCAAAGGCTGCCGGTATGCGAAAGAACTGCCGACATAACGAAACCGAACAAAGTGGCTTGGACTGTTTTCGCCACAAGCTGCGCTACCACCACCTCGCCCGCAAACTCGGCAACCGGCGCGTTTGCCGTATGGAGCACGCCAAAGACGAAAGCCGAGGCGATAGCACCCGTAAGTGCCGGAGATTTTCTTCCCTCTGCCCGTAAAGCATCGGAGAAACCACGTGAAATAACACCGCGGAACAGGCCTTCTTCAAACACCCCGGTAGCCACGCACACGGCTAAGAACAAAGCGATGCTGCCCAACGGGGCGAAGGTGGGTCCTGCCGATACCTGCATAGCCTCGCCCGGTAGCTTTCCAGTAATACTCAGGGCAGTGACAATGCCGACGAACAAGCCATTGGCGAAGAGGACGCCTGCCACGAACACAAAAGTCTTCCGGACACACCTCGTTTCACAAGCCGGCTCGGCGAAGGGTCGCCTGAACCTCTGCGACAGCACGTCAGGCTCGGCCGCTACCAACAGCACCACCATGCAGGAAGCTGCGAGCGCCGTCTGGATACCTACCAGTTCCAACGAGTTCGCTGGTATGGCGGTAAAGCAGGCAACGGCAACGAGGGTTGCCAAAGCAACGAACGCGAGGGGATGACGACTGCGAGTTTCCGGAAGGTTCATGCATCAAGTATAATCGATAGACCGACCGCTGCTACAACGAGGAGACGCATGACATCAGGGAACGGCTACAGCCTGATAGGCGGCGGAAAGTTCGAAACGACCTCCTTCACGCTCAAAATCATCGCCATCGTCGCTATGACGATGAACCATGCGGCCAATATTTTCTACAACGTCCTCCCCCTCCCGGCTTTATGCGTGTTGTTCGGGGCTGGAGGCCTCACGTTTCCCATCATGGCATTCTTACTGGTGGTAGGATACCGTCACACCTCCAACATTAAGAAGTATGCCTTTCGCTTGGGCGTATTCGCCCTCATTTCGCAGATTCCCTTCAGCTTGTTTCTTGCTCCGACAGGAAACGTGCTGGTCACACTCCTTATCAGCCTAGGCGTGCTATACGCAGACGACCAGATGAGAAACCGTGCGGCGTTCTGGGCCGTGTTTGCAATAGCGGCGGTGGGAAGCCTTGCCTGCGACTGGGGCTTCCTCGGCGTGGTGATAGTCTATCTTTTCAAAACCATGTATGGTCAACGCGGAGGCATTGCGGTTCCCGTGGTTATTGCAATCCTGGCTTTAGGGCTTCCCCTGCTGAGCAACCTGGTAGCGAATGTGATTGCGGCGGGAGACTGGTACTACCTCCCCCAGGTGCTCTATCCTTTTGTTGGGTGTGCGCTCGTCATTCCGCTGCTGTCAGGCTATCGTGGAAGACGGGGTTATCCGCTGAAGTGGTTCTTCTATGCTTACTACCCTGCCCATATCGCGGTACTGGGGATAGCGTATGTGCTGACGTTCGGAGCAATGCCGTATTTTTAAAGGCAGGGGAAGCGCCGAAACCCGTCTCGCGGGAACATAGTTCTCGTTTTCTATGAAGGCGCGATTCTCAGCCGTAACAACGAAAAAGCCGGCAATGCCGGCTTTCGAATTAATGGTGGAGCTTAGGGGGATCGAACCCCTGACCTCAGGCTTGCAAAGCCCGCGCT
>NZ_JAVWUP010000008.1:0-39198 GCF_036667095.1 Gordonibacter sp.
GACGGTGCGGGCGGCTTTCTCAGCCATTGTACACCGCGCCAATCGCGTGCTCGCGAAGCGGCACGCAAATGTTGACCGCTTAGAGCGCGCTTAGACCAACAGGCGCTCAGGGCACGACAGCACGCGCAGGCGGCCGTCCCGGCAATGCGACACGAGGGTCACGCCCAGGGCTTCAGCATGCCGTGCAGCCTCGTCGGTAGCCGACTTGCGGGATACCAGCACCGCACAGCCGGCACGGTGCGCCTTCAGCGCCATCTCGGTGCTGATGCGCCCGGTAATGAACAGCGCCTTGTCGCGCACGTCCACGCGATCAAGCCACGCCTGGCCGATGAGCTTGTCCATGGCGTTGTGGCGCCCGATATCCTCGCGCACGAGCATAAGCGAAGATGAGTCCGCCGCCCCCAGCCCGCAGCCGTGGACACAGGCGCCAGTGTTGCGGCGAGGGCTGCGCTCGCACAGCTCGTCCATCTGGGCCAGCAGCGCATCCGGATCGAAGCGCGCCTCGGATGCCAATCGTTTAGCATGCGCGATCGGGGCGCCGCCGCGCAGCAACGCCGACTGGGCACACCCAGCCGACGTCACGCGGTGCAAGGGCACGTAGCCGGCGTGGACCTGCTCGCCGCTATCCACGTACACGGCCGCACCCTCTTCGTCGGCGCGAACTTCGACGAAACGGTCGCGGTCCGCGATAAGCCCTTCCGACAGCAGGTAGCCCACAGCCAGTTCAGCCAGATCGTAGGGGCTTCCCTGGCTTACCGCGACCGGATCGCCGTTCAAAAAGATGCGAATAGGCCGCTCTTCGGTTGCACGGGGTGCGCACGTTCGATACTCCACGATGGCCATAAGCGGCCTCCTTCCTTGCAATAAGCGCTAGCTTTGCCGATCGGTTGCCTGCATACCGCCGGCAAAGGACGGGTCTAGCGCGATGGCGTCCAGCCGGGCCATGACCACGTCCTCTACCTGAAACGAGAACGGGGCCAGCACCTCCTCGGCATATACCGTGCGCACGTAGCCTCCACATTCGTCGCAGGTTGCCAGGCGGTGCGCTTCGTCGCCCTCGATGTTGAAGTAATGCAGATGGCCCTGGTTCTGGGTGCCGCAACGAGCACAGCGCACGCGCTCGAACTCCCACGTGCAGCCGCACTGGCCGCACCAAAGTGTCTTGCCGCGTCCTTGGTTTGAGCCAGCACCTCCCACTTGGGCCGCTACCGCCTGCCCCCCGCACACGGGACAGTGCAGCGCATGCGGCTCAGGCGTGCCGTGGCGGTCGAGCTCACCCGCCACGGCGGCCGCCGCACCCGCAAGCTGCGAGCGCAGTGCAAGCAACACCAGCGGCAGCGCCACAGACAGGCATCCGTCATCCATACCATCGTCTGCCAAAACCTGAGCAAGCCCTTCCACGTAGGCCGCAGGAGCCTCGCCCGCCAAGGCGAGGGGGCTAGCTGCCACCACGCGGTCCCATTTCACCCGTAAAAGGCCCGAGACGACCTCGGGCGAGAACCCGCCCTCGGCCACCGCGCAAGCGCCCAAGCGCTCCAGGGCCTCAGCCAGCGCCGCCCCGTCCACCGCGACGGGAGACAGTGAGAGCACCGGCTCCCCCGCCTCGTACCATTCCCGCAAGCGGGCGAACTCGGGCAGGTCGTAGGCCGGTGCATCGGCAGCACTCGCCGCCTCGACCTCCCAAAGCTTGCGGAAGAAAGCCAGCCGACCGCCATCGCGCCCGTCGGCCGACATGCTGTAGGCAGCTACTGCCGCATCGATCGCCTTCAAATTCATGAGCGCTTCTTTTCTACGATATTTGTGCCGGCGGCAAGCTCCTCACGCGCCCAATGCCCCCAATGGTACAGGGCATCGGACTCCGATACCGTGCCGTCGCCGAACATGAGTGTGTGCGTGCCGCGGTAGGGTTGGAAAATGCCGGCACCCAGGAAGATATGCGCCAGGCCGAATACGGCGATCAGCAAGAACCCCACGTCGTGCAAGAACAGGAACACTCCCTGCGCGGCGCCGAAATCGAACAGCGTCGTGCCCAGAAGCAGCACCACGCCCGTGATACCCATGAGCGCTCCTGCAAACCAGAGCATGCCGTCGGCAAAACGCTGCCCGCTCTTCAACTCGTGCTGGTCGGGCATGTGTATCCACTTGGCCATGAACAGGTACGGGAAGAACAGCACCATCCATTTCTTGTCGTCGCCGTCCCACTTGGCGAACAGGTTCTTGAAGATATGAGCCACACCCTTCGGAGCCAGAAGCGCACTGATGAGGGGCACAGCTACGAACACCACGCCCAGCACGCGATGCGACATGCGGATAAGCCACACCGCATCAGGACCGGCCGCCGCAGCCAATGCTGGCACGAACACGAACAGGCCCGATATCGCCAACAGGATGCACGCGACGATAGTGATACCGTGAGTCAAACGCGCCTGAAGTGAGTGGCGCTTCAGGTAGCGCGCGGTGCCGCCTTTGGAGAGCTGCTCCAAAAACGCCTGGTTCTGGGCGGCTTCCTCGGCACAAACCGCAACAGGTCCCTTACTCATCGCTGCCTCCCTTCTTCGGCAGGTTCTCAAGGATATGCTCCCTCACCGATTCGGTGTCTTGGCCATCGCCATGCTTGACCACCTCGCCCGTCGCAACGTCCACCGTGTCCTGCGTCTCGGGATTGTAGGCCACCGTATGCCGCTTGTAGCCCACGCCCAGCGCGAACATGGCAGCAAGGCCTACGACCGTGAGGCCCGTGACGGCGCCCGTAACCGGCTTCATGATCTGCGAGAGACCCACCATCGGGTTCACCTGCGGGTTTTCTATCTGGCCATGGGGTACCACCCCGTACTTCAGCACCTGTACCACGTGCAGGCCGCCCACTTCGTCCTCGCCGTACACGACGGCATCGGGGTAGCCTTTGCCGTGCAAGTAGCCCACGCGCTCCTGTGCTAGCGCCACCATTTCGTCGCGGTCGCCGAATTTCAGCGCCTCAGGCTGGCAGGTGCTCACGCACGCCGGATCAAGTCCCTGTTCGATGCGGTCGATACAACCGGTGCATTTCTCGATGCGGCCGTTGTCGGCGCGGTAGTGCGGCACGTCGAATGGGCAGGCCGTGTGGCAGTACTGGCAGCCGATACACTTGGACTGGTCCACGCTCACCAAGCCCGTGGCCTCGTCAACGGCTAGCGCCCCTGCCGGACAGATCTGCACGCAGGGAGCATCCCCGCAATGCTGACAGGCACGGCGGCCGAAGGCCCATTTCACGCCCTTGTCGCCGCCAGCCTCCTCATGGAAGCTGACCAGCAGGCGCGTGTCGCCGTTCAGATCCATCGGGCTTTGGTACGAACCCGTTGACGGATTGCCGTTCTTCTCAAGGGTCGAGGGCAGGTCGTTCCAGCATTTGCAGGATACCTGGCACCCGCGGCAGGCGGTGCAGCGGGAAGTGTCGAAAAGAATAGCTTTCTCACTCATAACTTGCACCTCCTACAGCTTCTCTAGGTCGACGAGGAACGCCTTGTACTCCGGCACCCAGCAGTTCGGGTCACCGACGTTCGGCGGCAGGTCGTTGACGATGTCGCCTGTGGCGAAGTCGCCCGCCCAACCGAAGTGGTGTGTCATGCCCACCTGGTGCACCGTCTCGCCGTTCACCGTGAAGGGCTTGAAGCGCGGGGTGACGAGCGCCATGATCTCCACCGAGCCGCGGTTGTTGAACACGCGCACACGCTCGCCGTTCTCGATGCCCTTTTCGGCCGCCAGCTCGAGAGAGACCTCGACGAATTGCTCGGGCATAGCTTCGTTCAGCGCCGGGCACGTGCGGGTCTGCCCACCGGTCTGCCAGTGTTCGGTGACCGAGTACGTGGTCACGGCAATGGGATACTGCTTGCGATCGCCGCGCTTGACGGAGTCGAATTCAGCGAAGCGGACGCACGGGGAGTTCTGCGAGCCGTTCAACTGGTTATCCGCCGGACTCTCGAAGGGCTCGTAGTGCTCCGGCAAAGGCCCGTCGCTCATACTGTAGCTCTCCAAGCGGGCACCTTGCTCCCACAGCATGAAGAACGCCTTGTTGTTCGGGGGCACAGGCGTGCCGTTCGAGACGGCCACGAAGTCAGCCACGTCCACCTGGTCCCACTTCTCGCCGGTCCACTCGACCAGCTTCTTGTCCGGGTTCCAAGGCTTGCCCTGCATATCGGCCGAACCGCGGTTGTAGATGATGCGGCGGTTGAGTGGCCAGGCGTACGCCCACTTCGGATGCAGGCCCAATCCCGAGGGATCCTCGGCGTTGCGCCCGCCGATAGCCTGCTCGGCCGGGTCGAGCGGTGCTTGTTTGTTGGCCCAGAAGCCGGTGTATATCCACATACCGCACGCCGTCGAGCCGTCGGCCTTCAGGTTGGCGAACGTGGTCAGCAGGTCGACCTCCGCGCGCTCGAAGTCGGACCCAGCCACGTTGTAGCCGTTCAAGGCCCAAGCCACGGGACGCGGGTCGATCTTGCCGTCTACGTAGTAGTCCCACTTCGTGTTCAGGATGGGCTCGGGCGCCACACCGTCTTCCTTCTCGTACAAGTCGACGATACCGCGCCACAGCACGTCGCATATCTCGTAGTCGGGTTTGGCCTCGTCCCACGGCTCGACGGCCTGGTTGCGCCACTGCAGCCAGCGGCCTGAGTTCAAAATAGTGCCCGGCTTCTCGTAGATGAGCGCGGCAGGCAGGAAGTACACCGTGGTATCCACGTCGGCCGGATTCATGTCCGGGGCCTTCCAGAAGCACGACGACTCCGTCTCCACCCAGTCTGCCACCACGAGCCAGTCAAGGTTTGCCATAGCGCGGCGCACGTTGCTGGCGTTCGGGGCGGAATGGCAGGGGTTCATGCCCCAGTTGAAGTAGCCCTTGATAAGCCCTTGGCTCATCAGCTCAAACGAGCCGATGATGGAGTAGTCGGGGCTCTTCGGCACCTTCGGCCACCAGTCGTAGCCGTAGTCGTTGTCCACCGTGGCCGTCTCGCCGAACCACTCCTTCAATGCGGAGACGATGAACTTCGGCTTGTTGGTGTAATAGCCGTCCGAATACGTCTCCTTCTCCAACCACGCGCGCAAAGAAGGCGTTCCGTACTCCGTAGGCCAGTTCAGATAGCCGGGCTGGTTCGCCACGAGCATGCCCATGTCGGTGGCACCCTGCACGTTCGGCTCGCCGCGCAGCGCGTTCACGCCGCCGCCAGCCACACCGACGTTGCCCAGCAGCAGCTGCAAAATGCCCATGGAGCGGCAGTTCTGCGCGCCGTAGGTGTGCTGCGTCTGGCCGAGGGCGTACAGGATGGTTCCCGACTTCTCCGGTGCGCCGGTAGACGCATAGATGGAGTAGACTTTCTCGAGCAGGTCTTTGTCCATGCCGCATACGCTGGACACCATGTCTATATCGTAGCGGGAATAGTGCTTCTTCATCTGCTGGAACACGCACATCGGATCCTGCAGGGTCGCATCGCGCTTCGGCACCTCGATGGTCGGAGGCGTGAACGCGGGCACCCCAACGGACACAGCCCACGCATAGGCACCGGAGGTGTCCCATTCCTTCGTCGATTCGACTTGGTAGTGCCATGAATGGTTATCGTAGGTGGCCGTTTCCTCGTCGAAGCCGGAGAAGATGCCCTCGTTGATGTCGAAGGAATACTGCTCGTCCAGCAAAAACGAGGCGTTGGTGTAGTTCAGCACGTACTCATGCTGCCAGAGGTCGTTTTCCAAGATGTAATTGAACATGCCGCCATAAAAGGCGATATCGGTGCCCGAGCGGATAGGACAGTAGACGTCGGCCATCTCGGCGGAGCGGGTATAGCGCGGATCGACCACGATCCACGTGGCGCCGTTGTCGAGCGCCTTCTGTATCCATTTCGAGGAAACGGGATGGTTCTCTACGTTATTGGAGCCGATGGTCAGAAGGACATCGGCGTTTTTGAGATCGCAGTAATGGTTCGTCATCGAACCGCGACCGAATGTTGCTGCCAGACCGGCAACCGTGGGGCTGTGTCAAACACGAGCCTGGTTGTCGATGGCTATCACCCCTAACGACCGCATCATCTTGTTGATGAGGTACTCTTCTTCGGAGTTCTGCTGGCTGCCGCCGAGGCTCGCAATACCATGGCAGCGGTTCACCGTGAGACCGTCTTTCACCGTCTCGAACGTGGCGTCGCGGGTGTCCTTCACCCAGCGTGCAATCTCGGCGACGGCATCGTCCCAGGTGATGTTCTCCCATTCGGCACCGCCGGGACGGCGCACCAGGGGCGTGGTCCTGCGGTTCGGGTTCTTGATGATCTCGCGCGTAGCCGGATCGACCACGTTGCGCAGCTGGAACATGGTTGCACCCTTGGGGCAGAGCCCTCCTTGGTTGATGGGATGGTCGGGATCGCCTTCGATGTTCACCAGCTCGCCGTCGCGCGTCGAGCAGATGACGCCGCAACCTCCCGAGCAGTAACAGCAGATGTTCGTGTACTCCTCGGTGTTGACCAGCTTCCAATCCGTCTCAGGCTCGACCGCCAACGCGACCGACTGGGAAGACAGCTCGAACGCCAGGGAAGTGGCAAGAGCGGCACCGGTGGCTTTGAAAAAGCCCCTGCGTGACAGGTTCATGTCCTCGATCTCCTTTCCAACTTTTCAAACTCGTCCTATTGCAATGCACGTGCGGACCGCGATCGGAACCGAGGCGCTCGAGAACAAGGGAGAACGCCCACCCGCCCACGGCCCTGAAGGTGATCTAAGGCCGTCCGGCGCGCTTTCCGATCGACCGACTCGATGCTACCATGCGCAGCGACAAGCGATCTCCCTGACTATGACAGACCCCTTGCGCGTAATTCGGCGAGCGGTCTTTTGCGGATATTTGTTGAGGTAAACGGTCTGTTTTCCCAGGTAAACGGCTTTCTCGATCGGTAAATGGCAAAATAGATGCGGTGGCTTTCTTCGGTGAGCGGCCATCCGGCCGTCCTTTCGCATGCTGTCGTGCTCGTGTCGGATGAAAAGCCGCGAAAGCATCAAGCACGATCCTCGGCCCCTCAACGAAACGGCAGCGCACCGGGTCGCGGAAACAGGCGTCGAGGAAAGGGAGAAACCGTCCTGCTATACTTGACTGAAACAGACGGCATCAAGCGAAAGTGGCGCGATGCCAAGCAAAGCAAAGAAGGAGCCGGACATGGACGAAGTCGAGCGCATCAAGCTGACGAAGCTCACCTCGAAGGGCGGTTGAGCGGCAAAGTGGGGTCCGGGAGACCTCGACGACATACTGCGCATGCTGGCATCGTCATCGGGCGTGGGAGGCGGCGGATCGAGCCCTGCACCCGATGCCGAACGCTTGATGCTCGGGTTCGAGACCAGCGACGATGCGGCCGTATGGAAGCTCTCGGACGACGCGGCAGCCGTGCTCACCGTGGACTTCTTCACGCCCATCGTGGACGACCCCTACGAGTTTGGACGTATAGCTGCGGCCAACGCGCTCTCCGACGTATTTGCTATGGGAGCGAAGCCCCATGTGGCCTTGAACCTGCTGGCGCTCGATTGCGAGCTGGGAGCCGGCGTGGCGGCAGACATCCTGCGCGGAGGCGCCGATGCCGTGCGGGAAGCCGGCGCATTCGTCGCCGGTGGCCACACCATCGACGACGCGGAGCCGAAGTACGGCTTGGCCGTGTTCGGAACGGTGCATCCCGACCGCGTCGGGCGCAATGCCGGAGCCATGAGCGGCGACGCGCTGTACCTGACCAAACCGCTCGGCACCGGCATCATGGTAGCGGCGCGTGCCTGCGATCTCGTGGACGACGAGGGGCTCAGGCCCGCCATCGACTCGATGATGGAGCTGAACGCCGCTGGTGCTGCCGCACTCGAGGAGGCCGGCATGCATGCCGTCACCGACGTGACGGGCTTCGGTTTGGCCGGGCACCTGCACGAGATGCTTACAGCCAGCGGATGCGCCGCCGAGATCGACTTCGAGGCGCTACCCCTGTTCGAAGGCGTGTGGGATTTCGCGAAGGCCTACTGCCGCCCGAACCGGGCCTTCTCCATCATGGATTTAGCAGCAGGCTACGTGGGGCAAGGGCTGCTCGACGACGAGGAGTACGACAACCGTCTGGCGGTGATCTGTGATCCTCAGACCTCCGGCGGTCTGCTGGCTGCGGTGCCCGCCGAGGCGGCCATAGCCTTCGAGCGCGCCTTCGAGACGCGCACCGGCCGCCTACCGGCCCGTATCGGGCGTTTTCTCGAAGGGGAGGCCGGACGTATCGCGTTCGCATAGCGTTCGCATAGCGAAAAAGCCGCCGCCGGTCGAGCCGAGCGGCGGTTTTGCTGCATCGGCAGCGAACCTGCACAGATGGCATCAGGGAAAGCCTCGGTAGGGCAGGCCATCGAAGCCTACAACTGCGCCACCAGGCGGTAGCCCTCCCCCTCCTGGGCATAGAGCGCAGCCAAACCGCGGGCATCGGGAACGTCCGCCGCAAAGGCCCGGGCTGCTCCGTCAGACGGGGCGTCGAAGCGCAGGGACATGCCGCAGCTGGCGCTGATGGCGCGGGGAGTGGGAATCATGCGCGCGCCGCGCGCCTCGAGCACGCTCGCTGCAGCCATAGCGGCGTGCGTAGACTCGAAGGCAACGACATAGACGTGCAGCTCGGGTGCCGCGCCTGTGCTGCGCTCAACACTGCTTGCCGGCCGCTCGCTCACAACGTGATGACCTTTGCCGCTTCGCGCATGCGCTCGAGGATGTCGTACATGTTGGAAACCTCGCCTGCGCCCAGGCTGTCCTTCAGGCCGTAGAAGTCCAGGCAGGTACCGCAGACCAGCACCTCGGTGCCCTGCTCGGCCAGCGCCTGCACGCTTTCCACGACCTGGGGCTCCTCGCCGGCCACCAGCTTCACGCCTGCATTCATGAACAAAAGCGATGCCGGCGGGTCGCCTGCCTCGGACAGCGTGTACAGCGCCATCTTCATAAGGTTGCGCCCCAGCGCGCCCTCGCCATCGCCTACCGTATCACGACTCACGAACACGGCATAGCCGCATCCGCCACCCGTCGAGCACGCTGCGGGTGCGCTCACAGCGGCCTCAGCTGCCGCAACAGGCCCGCCATCAGACACCGGTGCTGACTCGTCGCCCTCTGAAAACGACACCAGCCAGCCGCCTTCTATCTCGTCGATAGACACCGCCAGGCCCGTCTTGCCTCCCAAACGCGTAAGGTTCTTGCACGCCGTCTCGTTGTCCACCTGCACGGCCAACTCGCGCACGCCGCCGTCGATCTGCTTCTTCGCCAACACCAAAGGTTTGGGGCACTGCATACCGAACGCATCGATGATCTGCATATTCGCTTCCTTTCCTACACCTGTTCGCTCAGTTCGCGTACTACCTGATCCAGCGCATCGATACCCGCCTCGACCTCCTCGTTGGTGGTGAAATGCGAGAAGCTGAACCGCACGGCACCGCGCTCCTGGGTTCCCAAAGCCCGATGCATCAACGGCGCGCAGTGCGCGCCTGCGCGCGTGCACACGCCGTACTCCACCGAGAGCAGGTCAGCGATTGCAGCGGAATCAAGGCCGTCCGCCTCGACGGCAACGATGCCGCAGCGGGCAATGCCACCATGCCCGCCCAGCACGCGCACCCCGGGAATATCCTGCACCCCGGCCTCGAACCGCTCCGTAATCTGGCGCAGCCGGTCGGCCACCGCACCGACCCCCACGCGCTCCAGATACGCCACGCCCGCCGCAAGGCCCGCAAGGCCGTGCGCATTCAGCGTGCCCGCCTCCAAGCTCTCGGGCATGAAGCGCGGATGGCGCTCGTCAAAGCTGTGCGTGCCCGACCCGCCTTCCAGAAGAGGCGGGATGTCCACACCCTCGGCCACACAGAGCCCACCGGTGCCCTGCGGGCCGTACAGGCTCTTGTGCCCCGTGAAGCACACGACGTCTGCCCCCGTAGCGGCTAGGGAGAGAGGCAACGCACCGGCTGTCTGGGCCGCATCGAGCACGAACAGCGCACCCGCCTCGTGGGCCAGACGGGCCATGCGCGCAACATCGTACACGTCGCCGGTGAGGTTTGACGCATGGGTGGCCACGACGACGTCGGCGCCGTTGAGCAGACGCGCATAGGACGCGAAGTCAAGCGCGGCGTCGGGCATCACGCTCGCGATGCGCACCTCGCACCCCCGTTCGTCACGTGCCTTGAACAAAGGCCGCAGCACCGAGTTGTGCGAGGCCGCTGTGGTTACCGCGCACCCTCCGTCGGGCAGAAGCCCGGCAATCGCGACATTCAGGGCAGCAGTCGCATTGAGCGCAAACGACACGCGTGCGGCCGACGGCGCGCCTAAGAGACGCGCGAGCGCCGCGCGTGCATCGTATACCGCGCGTCCTGCATTGAGCGATGCCTCGTGCACACCACGGCCCGAGCCCCCGAACGAGCCCAGCGCCGCACATACGGCCTCGACTACTTCGGGGGGCTTGACCCTCGTCGTCGCCGCATTGTCGAAGTAGATCATAGCGTCAGGCCTCCTTTCCATTATATCGAAACCAACGATAGCAGATCCTGCCCGCGTCATCCGAGCACAAACCATGAGCGCGCCTTTCCCGCCATGCGTTATCCTCATTGCACGCCCTCGTGCGCTGAAAAATGAATCTTTCATCTCTTGGACCGTCCGTTACTGCCCTCCCTTGAACAATCGCTCCTACGTCAGATCGATTCTCTCGGTAACGCGTTCTATACGTAGCCACAACAACCCCACTAGTGCTCGTTCAACGGAAAAGAAGGAACAACACGAGCAGAACCGCGAAATAGAACAGATGCTGTGCAAAATTTTCGTTTTCCCTCAGCTAAATATGCACATTTCAAAGCTCAGAGAACCACACGAGCAACACGTCGTACAAAGCACCTGATCAAGAGCGTACGCGTGAATAAGAATACGAGTCGTCGAACGAAAAAGCTCAACTGAGGATGAAATACTTGCGGGAAAACGAAAATTTTGCACAGCATCGGTCTGGTTTTTTGATTTTAAACCGATAGCTGAAGCGCCATCGTTGGACTCCTCGATTGTGTTATTCGGGATGGGGTCACCGAGTTGCGCCACCCCCGCATAAGGCAGCAGCGAAGAGTTTGCCAACTGGTATAATACGGAGCAGTCACCGCACCTAGCACACGCCAAAGTACACCTCGCTCCCCCTCGCAGAAAGGCCCTTGCACCATGCCCCCCACCGCAATCCGAGAACTGCTGCGCACCCTGCCGAAAGTCGAAGACCTGCTGCATGCGCCCTGCGTCGAGGCGCTGGCCGGGCGCGTCCCGCGGCCCTTGATCGTGGAAGCCGTGCGCGCCGCGGTCGACCAGGCCAGAGCGGCCATCTTGGAGGGCGCTCGCACGCAGGTGGACACGCAGGGCATCGAGCGCGATGCCTGCTCCCGTGCGCTTGCACTGGGGCGCCCGTCGCTGCGCCGGGTGATCAACGCCTCGGGGGTGATCATCCACACGAACCTCGGCCGCAGCGCGCTGGCACCCGCTGCCGTGCAGGCAGCCTGCGACGTAGCGCGTGGCTACTCGACGCTGGAATACGACACGAGCACGTTGGCCCGCGGTAGCCGTCATGATCACTGCGAGCGCCTGATCTGCGCGCTCACCGGCGCAGAAGCGGCCGTCGCCGTGAACAACAACGCCGCCGCCGTCATGCTTGTGCTCTCCGAGTTCGCCGCCGGGCATGAGGCTGTCGTCTCGCGCGGCGAGCTGGTGGAAATTGGCGGGTCGTTCCGCGTGCCCGACATCATGGCGCTCTCGCATGCGCAGATGGTAGAGGTGGGCACCACGAACAAGACCCATGTCGCCGACTATGCGCGCGCTATCCAAGCAGACACCTCAATGCTGCTGAAAGTGCATCCTTCGAACTACCGCATGATCGGGTTCACCGAGAGCGTCGACGTGCGCGAGCTGCGCCGCCTGGCCGACGCCGAGAACGAGCGACGGCACGCGGGTGCAGGCGTCGCGCCTGCCGGGGCACCCGACGAGCTGCTGGTCTACGAGGACCAAGGGTCGGGCGTGCTCGTGCACCTAGCAACGCTCGGCGAGCACGCCGAGCCTACCGTGGCCGACTCCGTCGCCCGCGGATGCGACCTGGTATCCTTTTCCGGCGACAAGCTGCTCGGCGGGCCGCAGGCGGGCATCGTCGTAGGTGCCAAGCGCCACATCGACCGCCTGAAGGCGAACCCGCTGGCCCGTGCCCTGCGCCTGGACAAGATGACGCTCGCAGCGCTCGAGGCGACGCTGCGCCTGTACCTTGATGGCGAGCGCGCCGCCTCTGAGGTGCCCACCCTGCGCATGCTCGTCGAGCCGGCCGAAACCGTGCGCCTGCGTGCCGAGAAGCTGACTGAAGCCCTCACGGCCGCATTGCCGCCCCAATGCGCCGCGCTCTCGCTGGTAGAGGAGGTCGGCCGTGCAGGCGGCGGAGCGCTGCCCATGTGCGACATCCCCACGTGGGCCGTGCGCGTGGAGTTCCTGCGCGGCGATGCCCTGTCCTGCGAGCGCCACCTGGTGTCCGAGCGCGAGGTACCCGTGGTAGGGCGCATCAAGCGCGACGCACTACTGCTCGATGCCCGCACGATCCTGGAAGGCGAAGGCGACGAGATCGCGCGGGCAGTGGCCTCCTACTTCGAGGAGGGGCTGGCATGACGGGCCCTGAGTGCGCCCCGGCGCGCCGCATCGTGCTGGGCACAGCCGGCCACATCGACCACGGCAAATCCTCACTCGTACAAGCGCTGACCGGCATCGACCCCGACCGCCTGGCCGAGGAGAAGCAGCGCGGCATTACCATCGAGCTGGGCTTCGCCGAGCTGGAACTGCCCGGGGGCCTCTCCGTAGGCGTGGTGGACGTGCCGGGCCACGAGCGCTTCGTGCGCCAGATGATCGCCGGCGCCACCGGTATCGACCTGGCGCTTCTCTGCATCGCCGCCGATGACGGCATCATGCCGCAGACCATCGAGCACCTGGCCGTGCTGGAGCTTTTGGGCGTGCCGTCCTGCGTCGTGGCCCTTACGAAGGCCGATCTCGTCGACGACGAGTGGCTAGCCTTCGTCTCCGGCGAGATCGAAGCGTTCTTAGCGGAGTCCGCCTACGCGGGCGCGCCCATCGTACCCGTTTCGAGCCGGAGCGGAAGCGGCCTAGCCGAACTCTCCGACATGCTTACCCGTGCAGCCAAGGCGACCCGACCCGCAAAGGAAGGCACTGCCGCGCGGCTGCCCATCGACCGCGTGTTCACCATCAAAGGCGCCGGAACCGTGGTCACCGGCACGCTCTGGAGCGGACGCGTGTCGGTGGGTGACGAGCTGGAAGCGCTGCCCAGCGGCCTGCGCTCCCGCGTGCGCTCGGTACAGGTGCACGGCCGCGACGCCGAGGCGGCCGAAGCCGGCATGCGCACAGCCCTGAATCTGAATGCACTGAAGAAAAGTGACGTGCGCCCGGGAGATTTCCTAGTCGCCCCCGGCACGGCCACCGCCACGGACCGCTTCGACGCATGGCTTACCTACCTGGATGCAGGACAGGGCGGCAAGCCTCTGGCCAGTGGCGTACGCGTGCACGTAGCCCACGGCACGCGCGAAGTCACCGGCCGCGTTCTGCTCATGGATGCGCAGGAGTCGCTGGCCCCGCGCCAGAGCGCTTATGCGCAGATACGCCTCGACGAGCCGCTACCCGTATCATGGCGCGACCGTTTCGTCGTGCGCTCGTACTCGCCCGCGCGCGTCGTGGGCGGGGGTACGGTGCTGTTCGCGCATCCGCGCCGCAGGACGAACCTAGCCCCGGGCGAGCGAGAGCTGCTCGATGCCCTGCGCGCGCACGACGAGGCGGGCGCAGTCGATGCCGCCCTCGCCCGCGAAACCCATCCCGTGTCGCCTGAACAGCTTTCCCGTGCGGCAGGCCTCAGCACCCAAGCCGCCGAGAAACGCCTCCGGGAGCTTCACGCCTCGGGAGCCGTGACCGCCGTAGGCAGCGGAAAGCCGCCCTTCTTCGCATCCCGCAGCGTACTCGCCCGCGATCTATCCGCCCTAGAAAACGCGCTTTTGCGCTTTCACTTAGAGAGTCCCCTGCAGCCGGGCATGACGAAAGGTGAGCTTGCACAACGCTGCTTCAAGCGCATCGACCCCGCCGCCTTCGACGCCCTGCTGCAAGAGGCCGCCACAGCCGGGCGCATTGCCCAGGCAGACGGACAGATAAGCCACCCCCAGGCAGGAGGTGGCGCCAAACGCGCCGAGGAGCAGGCGGCAAAAACGCTCTCGTCGCTGCTGGATGCGGCAGGAGCCGCCCCGCCCGCCGTGGCAGACCTCATCGCACAGGCGAACGTCCCCTCTGCCGTAGCCAATCGCGCCTTGAACACGCTAGAAAAGCAGGGCCTCCTCGTGCGCACGGGCCAGGAGCTGTGCTTCTCGGCCGAGGCGTTCGCCACCCTGTCCGCTGCCGTCGTGCGCCATCTCGAAGAGCACGGCCCCTCGCCGGCGGCCGACCTGAAGGAAGCCATGGGCACTACCCGCAAGTACGCCATGCCCGTCCTCGAACGCCTCGATGCGCTTGGCACCACCGTCCGCGAAGGAGATCTGCGTCGCCTGCGCTGATACGGAACCTGCTTCGTGCCGTCCCTCCGATCAAGGGCAAACACACGCCACATGCAACATTCCGGTGATTTTGTGCCAAGCAAGGCCAGTGTAACGGCAATTACCGGTATAATGCACAGACGGAGCCGGTAAGGCTCCCTTCTCTTCGACACGGAGATGGACGGAATCCTGGTGGATCCCGCGGCCTTCAAAGCCGTTGTGGGGCGCGCAGAACGTCCTGGGTGCGTTCGATTCGCACACATCTCCGCCACTAATGGCCAGCGCCCGCATCGAATCCGATGCGGGCGCTTTTATGGTGCCGAGCTCCCGACAGGAACGCGCACGATCCGGCTCCCCTACCAGATCTCATGACAGCTCGAGCACGCTGCGCTCGAGCTGCCCCGGCTCGTCGGGCGATCCCTACACGTCGGCGCGCGCCGAGTCCGCAGGGTTCATCTCCATGGTCTGGAAGCGATTCTGCATATATTCGCTGTCGAAGTGCTTGGCATAGAACTGCTCGATAGGCGTCGAAGGGGTCTGACCTGCCATGCGCTGGTACCAGCAGTCGAGCGACTGGATGGTCATCACGCCGTTGACCAGCATGAGCACCGTGCATACCGCCGTCACGCTGTAGCGCCACTTCCACGGTATCAAGTTGATCAGCTTCAGCAGCTGGGGCAGCAGCAGCTTGATCCACGCCAGGCCGAGCACGCCCCATGCCACCATGAACACGAAGTTCGTGCGCCCGTCGATGGACAGGAACGAACCTGAGTAGTCCCAAGCACGGATGCCGAAGGCAAACTCCATGATCCAGCTGGTGAAGAACTCGAATGCTCCGCCGATCACAGCGCTGACCAGGAAGATAACCCACACCGGCTTATCGTAGAAACGGTTCAGGGCAATGGTCATGAGCGTGGCACCGAAGCCGTAGATAGGCGAGAACGGCCCGAACAGCATACCGGCGCGATCCTGGTACTCATGGAATACGATAAAGTGGAATATCACCTCGATGATCAAGCCCAGCACGCAGCACACCACAAAAATCCAGAACAGGTTAAAGAAGTTCAGCGCAATGAATCCTTTTTTTGGCTTGCGCTCCTTCGCAAGGCGCTTCTCTTCGGCGGCCTGGTCCTTGTCCATCTTCTTGAGCTTGCGCTGAAGCTTGCGCTCCTCCACAAGCGAAGGGTCCAGGTAGCTGGTCAGCGCAATGAGGATAACCAGCTGTACCAGGTAGCCGATATGGTGCGGCGACAGTCCGTACAGCATCATCGTGGCGATGATCTGAGTGACCGTGATAGCGGCGAGCGTGTTCGCTGCCACCGCCGCATGGGCGCGCTTGTTCCTGAGAAGGCGTACTCCCAAGAACACGAACAGCACCGCGGATGCCGTCAGCAAGGCCACCAACACGCCGAAGATCACCAGCGACGACACCTTGTAGGTGCCGGCTCCGATAGTCTGCACGAACGAGATGACCACAGGGACGGCATCGCCCAAGGCGGCAAGTCCACCGAGCAAGGACAGAACGCCCATTATCCTCAAGACCAGCGGCAAACGGGCACCTTCCGGATCGCGGGGAGCGCCCGTACCTTGCGACGAAGGTTGTTCACCTTCTGGCCGAGCACCTCCTGATGCGCCCTCCGGTTGCCTTGCGGCATCTTGCTCGCTGTTGTTCTCGGTCATGCTCCTGCTCCTTTCTGGGACGAGGTACTGCAACGGCCCTCGTCCTCCTCAATTGTCCGAACCTCTTGCCCTGCGCCCTGCGCAGCGCCTTTCCCCGAGGAGGCCTCGGCCGCCTCGTCCTGCTTGGCCGGCTTAAGGCTCCGCAGCCGCTTAATGCCCCGCAGGAAGTGGTAGTTCATGATGTCAACGATACCGGCTACCAGGTTCATGTCCATACCCGACATGGCTAGCATGCGCAGCGGCGTGTCCATTGCAAGCAGCTCGAGCGACTTTTGCTGCGCGACATCACCGGGCAGCAAAAGCTTCAGCTCACGGCGCAGCAGGTAGCACACCGCCTTGCCCAGAAGCGAGGTCTGCAAATCGCCCACCGTCGCGTTGGCCGTATAGGGTCGCAAGGGCGTGAGCACCTTGGGGAGACGGCGGCCGTACAACAGGGCGAACGCCTCTTCCGTAAAGCAACCCGGAGCAACACGATGGTAGGCTCCTGGCGCGTTGTCGGGCTGGGCCGCCTTGCCGGCCACCTGCACCTCCCGACACAACCGCACATCACGGCTCGAAGAGGATACCCGCAGCTCATAGGTGCCCGCCTCCACATCCCACGCACCCTCGGCAGGGCAGTAATGCGCAAACGACGAGCGCGGTACCCGCAAGGCCACGCGACGTTCCTCACCCGGCGCCAACTCCACCTTGGCAAAGCCCTTCAACTGCTGGGGGGCCTTGAATACCTGGGCATCGCGAGGGGCGACGTAGAGTTGCACGACCTCTTTGCCAGCCCGATCGCCGTCGTTGCGCACGGTGAACGAAACCTCGAAGCCCTCGTCCGCATCTGCTACGCGCATATCGCGGTAGGAGAACGCGGTATACGACAATCCATGGCCGAACGGGTAGGCAACCTCGATGCCGACGGCATCGTAGTAGCGGTATCCGGTGTAGATACTTTCGCGGTAGGACGCCTGGCGACCCTGCGCGGGAAAGAAGTCTGCACAGGGCGTGTCGGCAAGCCTGAGCGGCCACGTCTCGGCCAGCTTTCCCGACGGGTTCGCCACACCCAGCAGCAGATCGGCCGTCGCCCGCCCCCCACGGCAACCCGACAGGTAGCTGAGAAGGATCGCGCGAGGCTTCCCACGCCACGGCAACTCGACCGGAGAGCCGCCTTGCAGCACTATCACCGTATTGGGGTTTGCCGCGCACACGCGCTCGACCAGCGCGTTGTGGCCAGCGGGTAGCGCCATATCCATCCGGTCGGACCCCTCGGATTCCGAGGCGTCGGGCAGGCCGACGAATACCACGGCGACCTCTGCTTGCGATGCCACGCGCACCGCCTCGGCAAGCTGCTCCTCGGTAGCCTCTCCTGTGTCCGCATCGTAGCCAGGAGCAAAAGCAACCGGTACCCCCGCAGCTTCAAGCGCCTCGAAGGCGCAGTCCAGCGATGCGGGGTTGATCTTCGACGAGCCCGCACCTTGATAGCGCGGCTTGCGGGCAAAGGCCCCGACGACGGCGATGCGCGCAGCGGCGTCCAGCGGCAGGATGCCGTCGTTCTCCAGCAGCACGGCCGCCTCCTCGGCAACAGCCCGAGCCACGTCCAGCCGTTCGGCTTGGCTGCGCTTGATGCCGATGTTCGCTGAGCTGACATGCTGCTCGTGTAGCCCCAAGATGCGGCTCACCGCCCGGTCGAGGTCCGCTTCGGACAGCACACCTCGCGACACGGCCTCGGCCACCTCGCGGCGGTAGTCCGCACGCGGGCCGGGCATCACCAGATCCAAACCTGCGGGCAGGCTGGCCAGGTTGTCGTTCTCGGCACCCCAGTCGGTGACGAACACGCCCTCAAAGCCCCACTCCTCGCGTGCAATACGCTCCATGAGCTGCGCATCCTCCGAACAATAGGCTCCATTCAGCAGATTGTAAGCAGTCATAACCGTCCACGGGCGGCCCTGCTCCACCGCTCTGCGAAACGGCTCCAGATACACTTCGTGCAGCGCGCGCTCGTCTACAACGGCATCGACGATCAGACGATTCGTTTCCTGGTTGTTGCAGGCGAAGTGCTTGAGCGAAGTTCCCACACCGCAGCTCTGAACGCCTTGGATATAGGCGGCGCCCAGCTCTCCGGCAAGGCAGGGGTCCTCGCTGAAGTACTCGAAATTCCGGCCGCACAGCGGGCTGCGCTTCATGTTCACGCCAGGACCCAACAGCACGGCCACCCCCTGCTCGCGCGCCTCGTCGCCCAAGGCCTCCCCCATCGTGCGCATCAAATCGAGGTTGAACGTACACGCCACCGCACTGGCAGTGGGAAAGCTCACTGCCGGCTCGCTTGCCGCAAGGCCTAGGTTGTCGGCCGCGCCAGCCTGCTTGCGCAGGCCGTGAGGGCCATCCGACACCAAAATCGGCTCTATCCCTAGGCGAGCGCATCCGCCCAGCATCCAGTACCCCTCGCCGGTAAGGCAAGTGCATTTCTCCTCGAGCGTCATCGAGGATACCGCATCATCGACGTTCACAGGCCCTCTTTCCCCTCGTCTTCCCAGCACTGCAATGGCATTCCCTGCCCGGCCTCCTTGCGGCCGCTATCGCACGCCGCCATCTTAGCATGCTCGTTTCGACTTTGTCCTCAACGCGCTTCAGACTCGGAAGCGACCCCCTGTCGCAAGCGAACCCTCCGAAAGCGCATCGATGAACATACGGAAATCTGCCTCGTTCTGGTCGGCATAGGAGGCAGCGAACTCGGCGAGGGCTCGGTCGAACGAACTGCCTGTCCCCAGATAGCCTGCGATGGCGAACCGGTCGCCCGAGCGGGCGTGGGCGCGGGCCAGCGTCCAGCCGCACAGGCGACCGAGCGCCTCGATCTCGGCCGGCGCGGCAGTGTCCAGGTCGGTCGAGGTCTTCCAATCCCACAGCTGCCGTACGTAGTAATCCCGCACGTGCCCGCCCTCATCCTCGGCGCCCGTGTAGCCCAAGAGCATATCGCTGGAAGCCTGCATAAGACGCTGACCGCGCACGACGCGCTCGCCATGCGAGGGCAAGCCGCACGGACCGGCGATGCGCTCCACCACGGACTCCTGAGCCTCCTTCACCTGCAAGACCAGCGGATCGCCCGTCTGCGCATCGGCGAAGGCCACGATCCAGGCACGGGTTCCCACGCTACCTACGCCCACGACCTTCTGCGCCGCATCGAGGTAGGTATAGCGGTCGAACAGGCAGTGCAGCTCAGGCGAGAGACTCTCACGATAACCGGCAAGCAGCTCCACCAAGGAGGCTGCCACCCGATCGGCATCGGCAACCGGGGCGAAGCGATCGAGCGGCACCAGGTAAGGCGGGTCGAACATGATACGCAGCTCGCCGTCCTCCCAGCGGACGTGCTTCTCGAACGCGCGCGTACTGGTTTTCCCATAGGCCTTCTCCAGCTTGTCGCGCACGCGACGCGCTTCCTTGCGCGACGCGCCCGCAAGCGCCCGGGTCAACACGTCGACCACATCGAGCTGGGCATACCACACCTCAAGCGCGCCCATCCGGGAGAACGCGTTCATAGCCTCGCGGTAGCTCCCAACGGCCGAGCGAACCGCACTGCGCCGCCATGAAGGCCTGAACCCGCGGTTGCGACCGCATATCTCGATGCTGGCAGCCAGCCGCTTCACGTCCCACTCCCAAGGACCCGGCGCCGTCTCGTCGAAATCGTTGATATCGAACACGAGGTGGCGCTCCGGAGAGGCGAACCCGCCGAAGTTGGCCAGGTGCGCATCACCGCACACCTGCACGCGGATGCCCGTCGCGGGCGTGCGAGCCAGGTCGGCGGCCATCGCGAGCGCACCGCCACGGAAGAAGGCGAAGGGCGAGGCGCTCATGCGCAGGTAGCGTTCGGGCACCAAGTAGGCCAACCGCTGCTGCGCCTGCTCGTCCAAAAGCTCCAGCGGGCCCGTGCGGCCTTCTTCGACCTCCCAAGCGCCATGCGCCGCCCGAGGAACGCTGCTGCGCAAGGCACGTCCCCGCTCGCACGCTGCGCGAACGCCTGCATCGGTCTCTGTTTCGCCCATTGCCCGCCTCCTGTCTTCCCTTCGCCTTCAAAGAAGAATTCTATCCTGCCTTTCAGGGCATACGCAAACATAACTATAACCGACCGCCCACCTGCTCAGATGCTCCGAGCGAAACCGGCAGCTCTTCGTGCGAAACCAGCCTGACCCCTCGCAGGTCGCAGCCCGCGTCCAAAGACAGCACCCGAGAACGCAACCCTGCATCCCTTTTTGCCGAACCCGCCCAAGAAGCGAAAACGACCCTGTCGACGGAGAAAACGACAGGCCGCATAAGTTGGAAACATGGTATAAATAAGGTTCGAGGAAAGGAGCGTACATGCAGATCGCCCTCTGCGACGACAATCAAGTCGAACGGGAAACTCTCGCCGCCTTGCTGATGAAGCTGCGGCCGAGCGCCCATGTAACGCAGTACGAAAGCGCCCAAGACCTGATCGACGTGCATCGGGGTGGCAGGCGCTTCGATCTCGTCTTCCTCGACATCTACCTCGAAGATATGAACGGCATAGACGCCGCCGCGGCGTTGCGTGCCGACGACGAGCGGCTTGCCATCGTGTTCTCCACGGTCAGCCGCGACTTCGCCGTAGAGAGCTACGATGTCGCCGCGATAGCCTATCTGGTGAAACCCGTGGGCATCGAGCCTTTGGCTTGCGCGCTCGACCGCTTCGATGCCACCTGGAAGCCGCGCTGCATCTTCATCCGCGACCGCTTCTTCACCATGGACGACATCATATGCGCCGAGAGCCGCAACAAGCACGTCACCTTCACGTTCCGCGACGGAACCACCGCCGAGATAACCGCCAAGCTCAGCGAAGTGGAAGATCAGCTGCAAGGAGGCAATTTCCTGCGCTGCCATCGCAGTTTCATCGTGAACATGGACCACGTCGAGCGCATCGGAGACAAATGCTTCGTCACCGCCACGGGCGACACGGTGCTCATACGCCAAAAGCAGTACGCCGCCATGAAAAAGCACTACTACGACTACATCACGTCGCGCTGAGGCCCGTTGCCGGGCAAAAGCCTTGCGTGCAAGAGTTTGCCTTCGCATGGCAGCCCTATCCGCCCAGCTTCACATCGCGCCTGAGCACATAGCGCAGCACCAGGTAATACCCCATGCCTACGGCGATCCATATCAACCCCAAAACCTTAGCCGGCACGTCAAGGCCCCACCAGGTGTAGCCGATGATCAGCATGCCCAGAAGCGGCGATACCAGGTGCGCAACCCAGCGGCCGTCGCGCTTCTTCACGAAGAAGTAGCCTATGACGGTCATATGCAGCAGCAGGAAGGCGGTCAGCGCGCCAAAATTCACGAACAGCGAGATGGTATCGGTGCCTAACTGGCCGAACGTCAGCACCAGCACCAACGTGAGCACGCCTACGAACAGCGAGGCCACGTAAGGCGTGCGGTACTTCGGGTGCACCTTCGCCAAAGGACGCGGCAGATTTCCGTCGCGGCCCATAGCGAACAAGATGCGCGACACGGCCGTCTGGGCGGCCAGCGCCGTGAAGATGCCCCAGGAAAGCGCGGTGGCAAGCGCGCACACCACATAGAGCGGGCGCCCACCCACCACTTGCGCTACCAGGTAGAACGCATTTCCCTGATCGTCTTTGAACACGGCTCCGTCCGGGCTGATGCATCCCGCGAGGTAGGTCTGCAGCACGAACAGTGTACCCACGATCAAAAGCGACGCCATCATAGCGCGCCCCGGGCCGCGCCGTCCGTCCTTGGCCTCCTCCGACAGCGTGGCAATGCCGTCGAAGCCCAGAAACGACAGCACACCCAACGACACCGCGCTGATGACGAGCGACGGATCGAACGTAGCCGCATTGAACAGGGGGTCTAAGGTAAACCCATGCGACGCGGGATCGGTCGCCAGCCATTTCACGCCCAGTACGACAAACACGGCCAGGCAGAGCACTTCCAAAGCCAGCGCTACCCGGTCCACGATGTTCGCCAGCTCGATGCCGCGCACGTTCACGAACGTGTTCACCACCACGAACGCGATGGAGAATACCCAGGGAGGCACCTCGGGCACGATGCCCGAAAGCGCATGCGAAGCCACGACGTAGAGCAGCACCGGGATAAGCAGGTAGTCCAAAAGCAGCGTCCATCCCGACACGAATCCGATACCGGGCCCGAGGCCCCGCGACGTATAGGCGTACACCGACCCCGATGCAGGGAACTCCCTTATCAGCATGCCATAAGAAAGCGCCGTGAACACCATGGCGAGCGTGCCCACCAAGTACACGAGCGCCGGCATGCCGCCCGAATCCGCGAACACGCCCCCGTAGATGCCGAACGGCGCAATGGGAACCATGAAGATGAGTCCGTACACCACCATATCGGGCACGGTGAGCACCCGTTCGAGCTTGGGCTTGCCAGCCTCAGCATCAGCAGGGGAAGAAGGAGCGCCTGCCGTATCGGGAGCATCCGCCCCGGAACCCGAAGTAACCGATGTAGTTGAAGCTTTCTTGCGTGCGACTCGCGCCATAGGCTGGCTCCTTTCGGGGATACGGACAACAGCGCAGAGCGCATCTGCCGGCCTGTGCAGCCGGATGTGTTGCACCTTCTCGGGCGAGCTCCGAAGGCCCGCAGCTTTCAAGGAAGCCTAGAAGTCCACTGTGTCGGGATCGAGGCCGCTTTGTCCAAGCGGGTCCAACCCGTCGATACGGCGCAAGTCCTCGTCAGAGATATCGAACCAGAACACACGGGCGTTCTCGGCAATGCGACCAGCATCCACCGAGCGCGGCAGCGGGATAGCATGGCGCTGCAAACACCAACGGATGCACAGCTGCGCCACCGTGCAGCCATAAGCCGACGCGATGTCACGAAGCACCTCGTTTTCCAGCACACGACCCGATCCCAGCGGCGACCACGCCTCCACAAGGATATGGTGCCGCTCGCAGAAGGCGCGGGTTTCCTCCTGGTTGCAGCCAGGATGCAGTTCGATCTGGTTCACCATAGGCAGGATCTCGGCTGCCTCCATGAGCGGCTCCAAGTGGCGAGGCTTGAAGTTGCACACGCCGATCGCCTTCACCAAGCCGTCCAGGTAGAGCGTTTCCAGGGCCCGCCAAGTTTCTTGGTTGGTGCGCTGCCATGCGGTATCGGCACCCTTCGCAGCCGGCCAGTGGATCAGGTAGAGGTCCACGTATTCCAAACCCAGCTTCTTGCGGGACTTTTCGAACGCCGCAAGCGTTTGCTCGTAACCACGTTCGGTGTTCCACACCTTGGTCGTGAGGAACAGATCCTCATGTGAGAAAGCGGATGCCGCGCGGGCCCTGCCCACCATATCCTCGTTCCCGTAAAAAGCCGCCGTATCGATATGGCGGTAGCCATCGCGCACGGCTTGGCACACTGCCCCTTGGCCCGCCTCGTCGTTTGGCAGCTTCCAAGTGCCAAACCCGATACAAGGGATGCCGTAGCCGTTGCGCAGGACGATCTTGTCGCCAGAATGCTGCAAATCAGCCATGATGCCTCCTAACCCGCAGGCTGCACAAGCATGCGAAACCCGCGTCTGCTTTCGTTTGGAGCCACCATACCCGCCTCAGAGCAAACGCAACGCGAGCGCAGGCATCCGTTGCGCGACCGTAGGGGAACCGTCTTTAGCGGGCGGCACGGCGTACCGCAAGAGGAAAGGCACCCTTTCGGGTGCCTTTCCGTCAATCCTCGATACCGTCCTGGTTACGGATCAGCTTGCGCTTGATCTTGCCGCCCACCGTCTTGGGCAGTTCGTCCACGAACTCGACGATGCGCGGGTACTTGTAGGGCGCCGTCGTGTGCTTCACGTGGTTCTGCAGCTCCTTGACCAGCTCGTCGCTTGCCTCCCAGCCGCGCGCCAGCACGACAGTGGCCTTCACCACCTTGCCGCGCACCGGATCGGGTGCAGCCGTGACGGCGCATTCCACGACAGCGGGGTGCACGATAAGCGCGCTTTCCACCTCGAAGGGGCCGATGCGATAGCCCGAGCACTTGATAACATCGTCGTCGCGACCCACGAAGAAGCAGTAGCCGTCCGAATCACGCCATGCCATGTCGTGTAGGTTGTAATACTCTCCGCCCACCGCCTCGCGCGTGCGATCCTCGTCGTGATAGTAGCCCACGAACAGGCCCGGCGGATAGGCCTCCTTCAGGCCGGTAACGCAGATGGCACCCTCTTCACCGTCGGGTACTTCGACACCCGCATCGTCCAGCAGCTTGACATTCAGCAAAGGCGAGGGCTTGCCCATCGAGCCGGGACGCGGGTCGATCCACGGGAACGTGGCCAAGAGCACAGGACCCTCCGACTGGCCGAACCCTTCGCGGATACGCTTGCCGGTAAGGCGCTCCCAGGCAAGCGTGACCTCGGCGTTCAAGGGCTCGCCTGCCGTGGCGAAGTTAGCTACGCTGGACAGATCGTAGGATGCGACATCCTCCTGCAGCATGAAGCGGTACATGGTGGGAGGGGCGCAGAACGTGGTCAGGCGGTAGTCTTGGATCTTCTGTAGCAGCGCCGTGGGTACGAACTTATCCATATCGTACGCGAAGATGGTCGCGCCCGCGATCCACTGGCCGTAAATCTTACCCCAGCCGAATTTAGCCCAGCCGCTGTCGGTCACGCTTAGATGCAGCGTATCCTCCTGCACCTGTTGCCAGTACTTCGCCGTGATGATGTGTCCCAGAGGATGCGCGAAGTTGTGGCACACCGCCTTCGCCATGCCGGTCGTGCCGGAGGTGAAGTAGATGAGCATGGTGTCCTTGCTCGTGACGCCCGCGTCGCCTACGGGACGCTCGAAGGCATCGGACTCGCCTTCGATAAGGGACTCGAAGGACGTCCATCCGTCGCGCTGGCCCGCCACGATGATGCGCTGGCAGACGGACGGAGTCTCGGGCAGCGCCTCTTCCACCTGGCCGCACACGTAGTCGTCGTTCACGCACACCAGCATCTTCACCTGCGCGCCTCGCGCGCGGTAGACGATGTCTTTAGCCGTGAGTTGCAAGGTAGCCGGGATGATGGTGGCACCCAGCTTGCACAGCGCCACCGCGCACACCCAATACTCCCAACGGCGACGCAAGATGGCCATGACCACGTCGCCCTTGCCGATGCCGAGCTTCGCGAAGGCGTTGGCCGCCTGGTTGGATAGGCGCGCCATCTCGTCGAACGTGAACGTGTGCTCGCCGTCGTGGTCATCGCACCACACCAGCGCCCGCTTCTCGGGCTCGACGCGCGCCCACTCGTCCACGACGTCAAACCCGAAGTTGAACGCCTCGGGCACGTCGATCCGGAAGTTCTCGTAAAAGTCCTCATACGAGTCGAACTCGATGCGCGGACAGTACTTTTTCAGAATATGATCCACAGGTCGCGCTTTCTACTCAGCGATGATCGTGACGAATTTGGCAGGCACGTCTCCCCCGCAACGCTGGCCGTGCGGATGCGTCGGGTTGAAGTACATGCTGTCGCCGGCGTTCAGCTCGAATTCCTTGTCGCCCCAGTTCACGATAACGGTACCCTCGAGCACCAGGTTGAACTCCTGGCCCGTGTGGGTCACGAGCTTCGCAGGTTCGTCTGACGGGTCGAGCACCACCAGCAAAGGCTGCATGATCTTGCCGGTGTAGCGCCAGGCCAGATCTTCGAAGTGGTAACCTGGGTAGCGGTCGACCTCGCGGCCCTCGCCGCTCTTCACCACTTGGTAGGTATCGAGCTTGGCAGCCGTTCCCGTAAGTATTTCGGTAAACTCCACGCCGAACTTGTGCGCCAAGTGATAGATGGCAGAGATAGGCACGTCAGCACCCGTCTCCTCCCACTGCTCGTACTTCGAAAGCGGCACTTCCAGCTCGGCCGCCATGTCCTCGCACGTCACATCGCAAGCCTCGCGCAATCCCTTGATGCGTAGGCCGATCTCCGTCATTGCCGCCGTATCGGCTACCATAGTCGCTCCCTTAAGCGTCGATGCCCAGTTGGAGGGCACGCTTGTTCATGTCCAGCATCTTGGCCTTACTTGCAGGCACGCACTTCTCGATGGCCTTCCAAAGCGTTTCCTCGCTGCAAAAGCCCGTTTCCGCGAACAGCTTGCCGGCACAGATGATGTTGGCCAGCTTCTTGAAGCCCGCTTCCTCGGCCATGGCCGTTGCCGGGATGGAGCAGGTGCGCACGCCTTCGATCTCGGGAACGCGCTGCACGAGTGTCGAGTCGGCGATGACGAGGCCGCCCGGGGCCACGCTGTTCTCGAACTTGTCCATGGAAGGCTGGTTCATCACCACCAGCACTTCGGGCGAGAGCACCAACGGGCTGCCGATGGCGTCGTCGGCCAAGCACACACTGCAGTTGGCCGTGCCGCCGCGCATCTCGGGACCGTAGGAGGGCAGCCACGATACCTCACGGCCCTCGATCAGACCGGCGTAAGCCACGAGCTTGCCGGCGAACAGGATGCCTTGGCCGCCAAAACCGGCCAACACGATGTTGTACGAGCGGCTCATCGGGCGTCTCCTTCGCTCTTCGGTTGCGCTATCGGGCAGTTCGCGGCGCGCGCCACGGCCGCTTCGGTCGCGTTGGCGAAGCCTTCGGCCACGACGTCTCGGTACACGCCCAAAGGATAGTACGGCAGCATGTTCTCGCGCATCCACTCAAACGATGCCTGAGGCGTGAGGCCCCAGTTCGTCGGACAGGTTGATACGACTTCGATCATCGAATAGCCCACGCCGTCGATCTGGTTTTGGAATGCCTTCTTGATGGCCTTCTTCGCCTTGCGCACGTTTTTCGGAGTGTCCACCGTCACGCGCTCGAGATACGCCACGCCGTCCAACGAGCTCATAAGCTCGCTCACGCGGATGGGGAACCCGGCGACAGCCGTGTCGCGGCCGTAGGGGCTTGTCTGCGTCACCTGGTTCGGCAAGCTGGTGGGGGCCATCTGGCCACCCGTCATGCCGTAGATGGCGTTGTTGATGAAGATGACCGTGATATGCTCGCCGCGCGTGGCCGCGTGTATCGTCTCGGCCATGCCGATGGAGGCCAAGTCGCCGTCGCCTTGGTAGGCGAACACCACTCTGTCGGGCAGGGCGCGCTTCACGCCCGTGGCAACCGCCGGAGCACGGCCATGGGCCGCCTGGATCATGTCGCAGGAGAAGAAGTCGGGGTTCGTCACCGCGCAGCCTACCGGCGCCACGCCGATGGTATCGCCCTCGATACCCAACTCGTCGATGGTTTCAGCCACCAAGCGGTGCACGATGCCGTGCGGGCAGCCCGGGCAGTAGTTCGTGATGACGGGCAGGAGCGCATGCGGGCGCTCGAACACGATTTTCTCTTCGGCACTCATGATCAGGCACCTACCTTTCCCTGCAACGCTTCGATCTGCGCGAGCACCTCCACCGGAGTGGGGATGATGCCGCCCGTGCGGCCAAAGAACTCAACCGGCACGCGGCCCTCGGAGACGAGGCGGATGTCGTCGACCATCTGGCCCATGTTCATCTCGACGCTCAGGAACGCCTTCGCGGTGCCCATGACGCTCTCAAGCGCATCGGCCGGGAACGGCCACAGCGTGATCGGGCGGATGAGGCCCGCTTTGATGCCCTTCTCGCGGGCCGACACGACCGCGCTGCGGGCGATGCGCGAAGACGCGCCGAAGGCCACCAGCACGATGTCGGCGTCCTCGACCATAAACAGCTCGGCGCGCTGCTCGTTTTTCTTGATGACATCGTAGCGCTCGAAACGCTCGCGGTTCAGGCGCTCCAAGTCCTCCGCCTGCAAGTACAGCGAGTCGACAATGTTGTGCGCGCGCTCGTTCTTGTGCCCGCGCGCCGCCCACGGCTTGTCGGCCAGCTCGCCCTTCGGCTCGGGTAGCACCACCGGCTCCATCATCTGGCCCAGCATGCCGTCGGCAAGCAGCATGACCGGGATGCGGTACTCGTCGGCCTTGTCGAAGGCCAGGTACGCGCAGTCCGCCATTTCCTGCACGGTGGAGGGGGCGTACACCATGATCTGAAAGTCGCCATGACCCGTCGCGCGCGTTGCCTGCCAGTAGTCGGACTGCGACGGCTGGATGCCGCCGAGGCCCGGGCCGCCGCGCTGCACGTTCACGATGACGCCCGGCAGATCGCAGCCGGCCATGTAGGAGATGCCCTCGCCCTTGAGCGAGATGCCCGGCGAAGACGACGACGTCATGACGCGCGCGCCGGTGGCTGCAGCGCCGTACACCATGTTGATGGCCGCGATCTCGCTTTCAGCCTGCAAGAACGTGCCGCCGATCTTGGGCATGCACTTGGACATGTAGGCCGCAAGCTCGGTCTGCGGCGTGATGGGGTATCCGAAGAAGAACCGGCATCCGGCGCGAAGCGCGCTCTCAGCCATGGCCTCGTTGCCCTTCATCAGCACTTTCTCTGCCATAGTTATCTCACCACCGTAATCGCGACGTCGGGGCACATAAGTGCGCACGACATGCAAGCCGTGCATTTCTCTGCATCGATGCAACGCGCCGGGTGGTAACCCTTCGCGGTGATCTTGTCTAGGTCGAGCTCGATGATATGCGTCGGGCACGCGTCGACGCACAGGCCGCACCCTTTGCAGAAGTGCTCTTCAACTTCTATTCTCGCCATGTCGGAACCTTCCTCGTCTGGTGCGTCCGCGTCGCCGCGCCGGGACACGCGAACCGAATGCGTCGTGGCAAGTTCAAGCCACCGGCGCCACTCTCATGTTATTCCCAAGGAGTACGTACATATATTCGCACAGGATAGAGCGCTTGCCGACCATCATTTGGGCCAATGAGGGTACATTGGTCGGTGAACGCCGTTGGCACGGTCGTACACGCAAGCGGAAGCCCCGCTTGGTCGGCCACCGCCTGCGCGAAGGGGATGCCGCGCGCGATGACGTCTTCGTCGGTATCCTGCTTGAGATGCGTGTTGTTTACGATGGCCGTGGCTTGAAGATGGGACTTCGCCTCGATCTCGCGCAGCACCTCCACCGCCTCCGCAGGCTCTTGCGTGAGGTTGCGGTTGCGGTTCACGACGTAGAGCATATCGTAGTGATCCGCCGCGATGGCAGGAGCGAAGCGGCCGAGCGCCGTGGCACCCACATCGTCGCCTCCTGCATCGATGATGACCAACTTACGCGGCGGCAGCTGAGCCGTCGGGTCGCCGAAGCTGCACGCCCCCGTCATCATGGCAAGCCATGATGCACGCGCTTGCTCGATGGCCGGCTCGGTGGCGCCCGACAGGCTGGGGCTGTCCAGGTTCGTGCCCGCGAACACGGGCGCGATCAGCCGCACGCCATGCTCCTCGAGCAGAGACCGGCTGTCGCTTGAGCGGAAGTACGGGTTCACCACGTCCAGATCGGACAGCGTCACCTTGAAGCCGTGCGCAGCGGCGTCGATGGCCAGGTTCAGCGCGAAGTTCGTCTTGCCCACCCCGTAGTGGCCACACACGACCACGACCGGCGTGCGGGGGATGTACGTCTCGACTTTCATCACACGAGCCCTTCAGGTGTCTTCGGCGCTTCGTCCGTCTGGCGGATGGCTGCGCGGCGGATCTTGCCGTTCACAGTCTTGGGCAGTGCGTCGACGTACTCCACGATGCGAGGGTATTTGTAGGGAGCCGTGCGCTTCTTCACCCAGGCTTGCAGCTCGCGCGTAAGCTCGTCGGTACCCGAGAAGCCTTCGGCCAGCACGATAGTGGCCTTCACGGCCTTGCCGCGCGTGGGGTCGGGCACGCCGGTCACCGCGCACTCGCGCACCGACTCGTGCTCCAAAAGCACGCTTTCGATCTCGAAGGGGCCTATGCGGTAGCCGCTCGACTTGATGACGTCGTCGTTGCGCCCGACGTACCAGTAGTAGCCGTCCTCGTCGCGCCACGCCGTGTCGCCGGTGTGGTACCAGCCCTCGTGCATGGCCTCGGCGGTCTTGCCGGGGTCGCGGTAGTATTCCAACATGATGCCGGCCGCCTTGGTCGACACGTCGATGCACACCTCACCGGTCTCGCCCGTATCGCAAACGGAGCCGTCTTCTCGCAGTATCTCCAGATGGTACAACGGAACCGGCTTGCCCATAGACCCGGGACGCGGCGTGGAGTTTGTCAGGTTCGCAATGGTGAGCGGCGTCTCGGTCTGGCCGAAGCCCTCGAAGATGGTCAGCCCCGTATGCTCTTTCCAAAAGTCGAACAAGTCCGGGTTCAGCGCCTCGCCCGCCGTCGTGGAGTACACGAGCGACGAGAGGTCGTAGGCATCGATATCCTCGGCCATCATCATGCGGTACATGGTGGGCGGGCAGCACAGCGTCGTGATGCCGTAGCGACCGATGAGCGTCAATATCTCGGAAGGGTGGAAACGGTCGAAGTCGTACGTGAACACGCACGCCTCCATGAGCCACTGTCCGTAGTACTTGCCCCATACGGCCTTGCCCCAGCCGGTATCGGCGATGGTGAAGTGCAGGCCGTCGGGCTCCACGTTGTGCCAGTGCTTCGCCGTCACGATGTGCGCAAGCGCGTAGGCGGAATCGTGCAGCACCATCTTCGGGTTGCCCGACGTGCCGGACGAGAAGTACATGAGCATAGGATCGGCCGACAGCGTGTCCCGTCGCACGAAATCCTCCGACGCGGCGCGCACGCCCGTGTTGAAGTCCAACCAGCCCTCGCGGACGGCCGGCGCGGCGCAGATGCCCTCCTTGCCCGAAAGAGCGGCGCCCAAAGGCGCTCCGTCATCCGGGAACACCAGGTTGCCCTCGGTATCTTCCGGCGTGAGACCGCCCCCCGCACCGTTCACCAGTATGCGCACCTTGAGCTCGGCGGCCGCGTCGTATACGTTGTCCGTCACGCTCGCGATGTCTCCGAGCGACGTGGCGATAACCGCTTTGATGGACGCGCCGTTCAGGCGGTACTCCAGATCGTGCTCTTTCAGCATGAACGTAGCCGGCACCATGACCGCGCCCAGCTTCGCCAACGCCGTGGCGACGAACCAGAACTGGTAATGGCGACGCAGGATGACCATGACCATGTCGCCCGCACCGATCCCTGCCTCGGCCAGGAAGTTCGCCGTTTTGTCAGACCAGCGCTTCATATCGGCGAACGTGAACACGTGCTCCTCGCCCTCCGGATTGCACCACACCATGGCACGCCGGGAGGGGTCGGCTGCGGCGATATCGTCGACCACCTCGTAGCCGAAGTTGAAGTTATCGGGGCAGTTTACGTTGAACGTGGTCAGAAGCCCGTCTTCGCTATAAGATTCCTCGACGTAGCGCAGATTCAAGTTTCTCATGGGTATCTCTTGCTCTCTGTATGCAATGCGGCAGCCGAGCCGCAAAACGGATAGGATCATCAGATAAGGCACTGGAGAGGGCACGATTGCATTAAGCATGCCCGAAGTGCAGCCTCCGGCAGCGCCTAGATAATCGAATCCTCCTGGGATCTCATGACGATGGCCAGGAAGGTGCACGGCTCGCCGCCGGCAGCGATCATGCCATGGCCGCGGCCGGAGTCGTACATGAGCAGGTCGCCCGCTTCAAGCTCCTCGACGTGATCCTCGTAGGCGAAACGCATGCGCCCCGAGATGACGAAATCCAGCTCCTGGCCCTTATGGTAGGACAGGTGAATAGGGCCTTCTTGCTCTTCTTCCAGATAAGGGGCGGTAACCAAGAAAGGCTCGGCCAGCTTGTTCTTGAAATGCGGCGCCTTGTGCAGGTACTCGAAACCGGCGCGGCGCTTGATGGACAGGCCCTCAGCTGCACGCGTAAGCGAGTAGCCCGACAGGTGCGGGTTCTCGCCGGTCAGAAGCTCGATGACGTCCACGCCCAGACGCTCGGCGCATTTGTACAGGAACGTGAACGACAGGTCCTGGTCGCCCGATTCCTGCGCGGCGTACTCGGCCACGGTACGGCCCGTCGCGTCGGCCATCTCCTGCATCGTGATGTCGAGGTCTTCGCGAAGCGCGCAAATGCGTCCTGCCACCTCTTTGATATTCGGCTCCATAACAGCTCAGACCTCCCTCGTTTTGCTCGTGGCGTCCTCTTGCGGCGCCCTTCCAGTAAAAGTCGTCCTATTGTATAGCAAGCCGGTCGGACTTGCAGACAGGTGCGGGGAATTTCCGCAGGCGGCTGGTCAAGAAACCGCAAATGACCATCGCACCCCCTATTGAAAACAGCTGGCTCATGAATAATCCGATGCGGCCCGAGAAATCTCGGGCCGCATCGGATTCAGCACACTATCGAGAATATGCCAGGTTCAAGCATGTTCGTTTGATTCAAAGTTCCTCAGCGTTTGCGTACAAAGCGCACGGCGAAGTGGGCATCGGAAGAGCCGGGCTGTAGCCTGGTTGCCAAGCACGAGCGATCTCCCAGAGGAGCAAGCTCGAAGCCTGCGCCCTGCTCGCTCTCCAAGAAGCGCTTCACCACGCCGTTGTTCTCGGCATGCGTCACCGTGCAGGTAGCATAGGCAAGCTGGCCTCCACGCGCCACGTGATCGGCAGCCGAGCACAGCAGCGAGAGGCCGAGGGTGGCCATCTCCGACATGCGCTGTTCGGTCAGGCGCCAACGGATCTCAGGATGGCGGCGCAACGTACCAAGCCCGGTGCACGGAGCGTCGATAAACACCGCGTCGAACTGCCGAGCACCGACAACCTCGTCGAGCCTCGTCGCGTCGCCGGTGAGCGCTTCGACCACAGCCACGCCGTACTCTTCGACGCGATCCCGCAGAAGTTTGGTCTTGAACGCATGGTTGTCCAGCGAGAAAAGCTCCACCTGGCTGCCATAGGCACGCAGCGCATCGCTTTGCAACAGGATGGTCTTCGTGCCGCGCCCGGCTCCGATCTCCAGCAGAGATGCCGGCATGCGCTCAGGCAGCACGCAGGCAGCCACTAACTGCGACGCAGCATCCGACACGAGCACCTTGCCCTCACTGAAGAGGCTTTTCACACGGCGATCCTGCAGCACGCGTGAGTCGGGCACGCGATAGCAACCCGGCACGGCCTTGCCGTCGAGAGCGACCGGCTCTACTTGGCTGGATGCCGCGGCAAACGCCCGGCACACCTCGTCGGACGTCGCTTTGATCTCGTTGACCGCGATGAACAGCGGTGCCGGCTCGTTGGAAGCGCGCATGAAGTCGACGGCCGCCCGGGGGCCCAGGTCGGCCACGAGGCGCTTCGTCAGCCACAGGGGAAACGCATGCAGTCGGGCCAATGCGGCGACATCACGCGTCGGATCGCCGAAGGGGAACTGCGGCTTGCACGCAACGACTTTGCGCAGCACGGCGTTGCCCAGCCCTGCCGCGCGCGGCTGAACCGAGCGCACCAGCTCAACGCCCTGATCGACGGCTGCATGCGGGCTTTTATCTAGGAACATGATCTCGTAGACGGCGATGCGCAGCGCATCGCGCACGTCGTCTTGCACATCGGTCGGAGAACGCAGAGAACGGTCGACGATCTCGTCGAGGGTACCGACTGCGCTCACGACGCCCAGCACGAGCCTGGTGGCAAACGCACGGTCTTCGGGACTCAGGCGCGCCTCGTCGATACGCGACGCGATGAGGTCTTGGGCGTAGGCATCGCGCTCGCGCACCGCACGGCATACGTCCAGCGCAGCAAGGCGCGCCGGGCTCGCCTTCGAGGGGAAGGCACGCTTGCCTGCCGGCTGCTCGGCAGCGGTCGGTTCCTGCGGCCCACGACGCGCGTCATGGTTGCGACGTTCACTTCGATTGTGCCGTTCATTCATGAGCAGCCTCCCATATCACAGAACCGCCCTTGATGCCTTGCACGCCGGCAGCGAAAGAACGTCCGTCCATACTTTGTTTGCCGTCCGGTTTCAAGGAAACCACTTCGACCACGCCATCGCGCAGGCCCAGAAACAGGCGCTTGCCCGCAAACCGCACGGTGCCGGAAACCATACCTTCGGTCAGCTCCACCGCCGTGCCAACGGGAACGCCGAGTTCCGTCACGGTAACAGCACGCCCAGCAACGACGGCGCGAGCGGGATGGGCCGTGCTTGAGGCCTGTGCCTTGCGCACAGCCTCGATTACCGTATCGCTTGGAGCAAGGAAGAGCTCGCCTTTTCCCACCTTGGAGGCATAGGTCACCTTGGCCTCGTCCTGGTCCGTCCAATCGGCCGCCCCGCCCTGAACCAAAACCAACGCCGTAAGCAGCGCGTGCGATCCGAGGTTCGCCAGCTCGTCGGTGAGCTTAGAGGCGCTCTTGGTATCGATGCGCGCCGTACGGCATACGCAGTAGGCACCCGTGTCCAGGCCCTCTTCCATACGCATGACGCACACGCCCGTCTCAATGTCGCCCGCAAGAATGGCACGCTCCACTGGCGCGGCGCCGCGCCAACGCGGCAGGAGCGACGCGTGCACGTTCAAGCACCCGAAGCGGGGGATGTCCAGCACTGCTTTCGGCAGGATGGCACCGTAAGCCGCCACGCATATCACCTCGGGCTCGAGCGCGGCCAGAGCCTGTTGCTCGGCCTCGTCGCGCAGCGTCTTCGGCGTGCGCACCGGTAGGCCCAGACGTTCTGCCATGGCCTTCACCGGAGAGGCTGCCAGCTGCTTGCCACGTCCGCGCACCGCGTCGGGACGCGTGTACACGGCAACCACCTCATGCTGCTGGGACAGGTCTTCTAAGATGGTGGCCGCAAAATCCGGCGTACCCATGAAGACGAGGCGCATCATCAACGTACCCGTGGGTCGAGCGAAGTCTCCCCCGGCTTTGCACCGGCTTTGAGCGCCAGTTCGTAGTCGCGCAGCGCCTGAATGCGCGCCAGAGGGTCGCAGCGCTCGAACATAGTGACCCCGTCCAGATGGTCCAATTCATGCTGCAGGCAGCGGCCCAGAAGCTCGTCGCCCTCGATCTCCCATTCCTCGCCGTCCAGGTCGAAGTAGCGCACGCGCGCCCAAGGGGGCCGCGCGATAGGCACCGAGATACCAGGGCATGACAGGCACCCCTCCCCCTCGACGACCAGCTCGCCCTGCGTCTCGACGAGCACGGGGTTCACCAGCACGATAGGATCTTGTTCGTCACCTTCGTCGCAATCGATGACCACCAGGCGCTTGGCCACACCCAATTGAGGGGCTGCCAAACCACAACCGCTGTTCTGGTACATGGCGCGCGCCATCTGCTTCGCCAGTTTCTTCAGGTTCTTGTCACCTAGGTCGCAAGGCTCGCACACCTGGTTCAGGACCGGGTCGGGCGACCGCACGATATCGATCATGTAAGCCACGTCCTTCTCATATTGAGCGAAGACGTCCCAGCGCAGGCCGGGACGTCGAAAATACCTATAAGGGCATTGTGCAGTTTCGCACAGGGCTTGTCCAGTGGCATGCTGCAAACATCCATAAAACCCAAGATGACCAAGGGAAGGACAAAGTGCCGAGCCCGGCTTTTAGCGGGGTCTAGAAGCCCCTACGCTCGCTAGGCCATCGTCCCCCGGTCGGTCTTATCGTCGACCACGATCTCCTTGAGGGAGGCGGCCAATCCGGCGAGGCCCTGGAGGTTCGAGGGAATGATGAGCTTGGTGGCTTTGCCGTCGGCTACCTTCTTCAAGGCCTCGAAGGCCTGCAAGGTAAGGACGGCATTGTCGGCACCGGCTTCGCGGACCATGCGTATACCGTCGGCGGTGGCCTGCTGCACGTTCATGATGGCGGCGGCTTCACCCTCAGCTTCGCGAATCTGTTTCTCCTTGTCGGCCTCAGCCGCCAGGATGACCTGCTGCTTTGCCGCCTCGGCAGCCAGGATAATAGACTGCTTGTTGCCCTCGGCGATGGTGATGGCGGCCTGCTTCTCGCCCTCGGCCAAAAGCACGGCCTCGCGCTTCTCGCGCTCGGCTTTCATCTGCTTCTCCATGGCCTGCTGAATGGCAGCAGGCGGTGTGATGTTTTTCACTTCCACGCGATTTACTTTGATACCCCACGCATCAGTTGCCTCATCCAAGATAGAGCGCATCTTGGCATTGATGGTATCACGCGACACCAGCGTGGTATCCAACTCCAAATCGCCAATGATGTTGCGCAGTGTGGTGGCGGCCAGGTTCTCGATAGCAATAAGGGGGTTCTCCACGCCGTATGAGTACAGTTTTGCGTCCATGATCTGGAAGAACACCACCGTGTCGATAGACATGGTCACGTTGTCCTTCGTAATGACGGGTTGCGGCGGAAAGTCGAACACCTGCTCTTTGAGGGAGATGCCCATACGCACGCGATCGATGAACGGCACCTTAATATGCAGGCCGTTGTTCCAGGTGGTCAGGTACGAGCCCAGGCGCTCCACGATGGAAGCGCTGGCCTGCGGCACAATTTTGATACACGTGACCGAGAACAGCACCACAACCACCACCACAACAGCGATGGCAATGGTAAGCGGATCAAAGATAAAGTTCATGACTACTTCCTTTCAACAATGAGTTTGACGCTTTCCTGCGAGCGAACCACAACGCTCTCGCCTGCAGGAATAAGGGAACCATCGGCCGATCTGGCCGCCCACGACATACGATTCTCGGTCTCAACACGCCCCGCAAGTGCGTCGTTGTCGATAGCCTCCACCACAATAGCCGAAGCTCCTACCAGCGTTGGCTCGGCAGCTTGCCCGCGCTTGCGATACTTCGTGACCACGGGGCGCAACACCACCAAACACACGACCGACACCACTAGAAATACGATCATCTGCACAACGATATCGGCACCCAACAAGTTAGCCGCGAATGCCGCCAGCGCACCAATTACAAACCACATGGTAATAAGCCCAAGCGATACAATTTCAATCACGGCCATAACGGCCGCTATTCCCAGCCAAATAAAGGGATTCATGGGGCCTCCTATCCTGATGCCCGAAGTATAGCACCGATACCTTAGGGAATCGGCTCCGGCGCAGGCGACCATATGGACACGGTTCGCGCTAAACCTCGAAGCGTCGAAGATCCACCCCTAAAGACTCTGCCATCTCACAAAGCTCACGTCCCTGTGCTGCTTCAACTTGTGCGACGTCAATTACAGCAGCCGCAAAGCCGCTCATCATGGCGCTTCCACAATAGTCCAGCAAATACGCCCGCAAAGCATCCACGTCAATTGTGGCCACCAGCTCCACCATTCCCCTCCGATAAAATGCCTACAAATTTAATGCCTTTCTGGCCGCGGCAACGGGATCACCATCGGGGTAGAAATCAGGGCTCACCGCACCAATAAGCTCACTTGAAACGGTCTGCAAATCCTTTATGCACGATATAGGCAGCAATACTTTTTTCGCACCTGCATTCTTAGCCACCCGCATAATATCCTCAAGTCCGTGCAACTCATCCATCGTACCCGACAAGCGCAAGATACCGGGAATTACCGTTGAGGCCGTTACAGGACGGTTTGCTGCCGCCGAACAAAGGCCTACGAATTCCGCAAGAGAAACCTCGTCGGACAACCCTTTACCCTGCAAGTCGTTGACGAACAACAAGTAATCTTTGCTGCCTATATACATGCCCGAAGCCACGCGTGTTCCATTTTCGCCAAAGCACCTAAAAGCAGCTTCCATTGTTTCTTTCACCGGGCCACTGCGGCCAATACCCTCTGTTTGAAACTTAAAGTCGCCCACTATTGCTCGGTTTTCCAATTTATAAACAGCATACTCGTTGTCCATAGAGCGACCAACAGCAAACACGTGTCCCGGCAGCAGAGTACCATCGGGAATAAGGAAGCCTTGAGCCTGCTCAGGCACATACACAATGCACGATTCTTGCGGATTGTCCTTGTCGCTATAGCCAAGATTCACATCACCAAACTCAACGCCTGCCATAATTTTGAGCTGTTCTTTCACACGCCTGCGGCCCTCTATGGCATAGTCCAACACCATGCGAATGTCTTCTTTTGACATACGCTCATCGGGGAACAAGAGCTTAGCCAACCCGCTAAATGTTTTGCGCACGGCAATTTCATCGCGCTTATTAAAGTCGGCATTAAGTCGGAAGTTTTCGTCTATTACGTGTGAGAAATCCTTTTTGCGCATCTCTCTGCAAAACTCACTGAGGCAGTCGGTAATAAAGCCATAATGCTCGGTAAGTAAATCGCTGCGCATCTTGGGCACTTCCCAGCCAGGAAGGTAGTAATGGATGCGGTCGAAAAAAGCACTGTCGTTATTAAATTCAGGGGGAAACGGATCGAACAAGTGAGTGGTTTTGAGCACGTTTTGAACCGTGTCATTTATGTTTCCTTCCAGCACAATAGAAGCATCGGCACTGAACTGGTCACGTCCCCGGGCATAGCTGCCCGAAGCCATGAAGTCCTTCATAATTTGCACTGCATTGGCATCCTTAAAACGCATGCCAGCCACTTCGTCAAAGGTAACGCAATCCCAATATCCAACTAAACCTACTTTATCAGCACGCATACTGTTCAAGCGACCAAAGAGGTTTGCCGTGGTAGTCTGTCCGCCCGAAAGCAAAATTGCGTGCGGCGATACCTCTTTGTAGAGGTGAGACTTACCCGTACCCCGCGGGCCCAGCTCACACAAATTGTAATTGCGCTCAATAAGGGGAATCATGCGTGCCGCAAAGTGCATGCGCTCTTTTTCTGAAAGCGCATCAGACTCATACCCCGCCGAGCGCAGCAACAAAGCCATCCATTCGTCGGTAGTAAAATGCTCGCGCTGAGCCAAAATGCTATTAAGGTCTAGATTTGGCATCTGAATAGGAGTTAGGCTCAGCACGCTAAACGGGGAGTCTTCGGGCCCGCGCTTTTTAATCTTCCTCTTTCCCGGTTTTGGCTCATCAAAAATATCAAAGCCGTCGTCGCTTTCATCACCAAACGCGCGCTTATACTCGATGCGCATAATGCACCAAATACCACCTTGCAAGATCTTGCTATTCTCGCGGATATATTCAGGTTGAATAACAAAGGGGTCAATGGTTAAATTGGTAAAACTTGCCACGTAAAAATCTGAGAACTCATCCAGTCTGGCAGATACTTTATCAATAATGGTGTATTGCCCCAGCTCGCGAATTTTTGATTTTATGCGCTCCGACTCGTCCATACGCACAT